>JAMFST010001429.1 GCA_026225435.1 Labilithrix luteola | reverse complement strand
GCCTTGGTCGCGCTCGGCCTCGGCATCGCTTCGTTCCTCGTCACCACCTGCTGTTGCTGCTTCGGCGGCTGGAGCATGCCGCTCTCGATCGCCGCGGCCGTCGTCGGTTTCCTCGGCCTGCAGCAGGTGAAGGGGAGCTCCGCCTACAAGGGGGAGGCCTTCTGCTGGGTCGGCATCGGCGGGGGCGCCTTCGGCATCCTCTGCTGCATGGTCGCCTTCCTCAGCAGCGTCGACGAGCAGCTGATGAACTACCGGCACTTCTAGACGACGGGCATCTCGAGCGACGAGCGCTCCGGCGTGGGCGCCGGTTCGTACGGGAGGGTGACGCGGAAGGTGGTGCCCACACCGGGGGCGCTGTCGACCGCGACGCTCCCCTTCATCGCCTCCGAGAGGTGCTTCACGATCGACAGCCCGAGCCCGGTGCCGCCGACGTCGCGCGAGCGACCCGGATCGACGCGGTAGAAGCGCTCGAAGAGGCGCGGCCAGTGCTTGCGGTCGATCCCCGGCCCGTGGTCCTCGACCGCGAGACGCAGCTCGCTGCCGTCGACCTCCGCCGAGAGGATCACCTCGGTGTTGGGCGAGTACTTCACCGCGTTGTCCACCAGGTTGGTGATCACCTGCTCGAGCGCGCGGCGATCGAGCTGCGCGGTGAGCGGCGACGGGACGCGGCAGAGGAGCGTCACCTTGCGCTCGTCGGCGCGCCCGCGGAACATCGCCGCGACGTGCGCGTAGAAGGCGCCGAGCTCCACCGGCTCGGGCTTCAAGCGGAACTCGCGCGACTCGATGCGCGACAGATCGAGCAGGTCCTCGATGAGCCGCTGGAGCCGGTCGGCGTTGCGCTCGATGATGTCGATGAAGCGCGGTGCGGCGTCGGTGTCCTTGCGGATGGCGACCCGCAGCGTCTCCGCCGCCGAGCGCATCGAGGCGACCGGCGTGCGCAGCTCGTGCGAGACGTTGGCCACGAAGTCGCGGCGCATCGTCTCGAGGCGGCGGATCTCGGTCACGTCCATGAACACCGCGAGCAGGACTCCCTCGGCGTGCGCGAGCGGCGCGGCGCGGACCAGCAGGCGCCGCGGCTTGATTCCGGAGATGTCGATCTCGGCCGACACCTTGCTGCCGCCCGAGCGCGACGCGTCGACCAGCTCCTTCAGCTCGGCGTGGCGCACCACCTCGAGCAGCGGCCGCCCGCGCGTCTCCGAGCCGAGGAGCATCATCTCGCGCAAGGCCGGGTTCACCGTCAGCACGCGACCGCGCGCGTCGAGGAGGAGGACGCCTTCGTCCATTCCCTCGAGGACGGCGGAGAGGAGATCGCGCTGGTCCTTGAGATCTCCGCTGGTGACGTTGAGATCCGACGACAGCCGGCTGAGCGCGCGCGCCAGCTGCTCGAGCTCGTCGGCGCCGCCGAGCCGCTCCGACAGGTTGCTGCCGAGGGTGCGGATCTCCGCCGCGCGGGTGAGCGAGCTGAGCGCCGAGGTGAGCCGCCGCGTGGCCACCGTCACCAGGATCGCGTTAAGCAGCGCGGTGCACAGGGCGACGAGGATGCCGAGCTCGAAGCGCGACGACTGATCGGCCCGCGGCAGCGAATCGAGATAAGCGGTGACGATGCCCGTGGCGAAGGTGATGATCGCGACGGCCAGGGCGAGACGGCCGCGCAGCCCGAGCCTCACGGTGCACCTGCGTCGCTGCTGGCGGTGCCGGTCGTGTCGGGCGCGGGAGCCGGAACGTCTTCGTCCGCGGGAGAATCGGCGGTCAGCCCGAGGAAGCGCGAGCCTTCGAGGCGCGGGCAGAAGCTGCGCTCCTCGGCGCGTTCACGCCACCAGAAGTCACCGGTGGCGGCGCGCTCGGCCGAGGTGGTGAAGCGGCTGGGCGTGATGCGCGCGCGCAGGTAGCGCGGCGGCGAAGCGGGGAACGGGTTGCTCTCGAACATGGCCAGCACCGGGGTCGACGCCTCGAACATGCGCGCCTCGAGGGAGAGGAACCAGCGCGTGCGGCGGCAGTCGCCGGCGAGGGCGGCGAACCACATCTGCCAGTCGAGCCGCGGCATGCCGAGCACCGTCCAGCTGGGCGTTCGACCGACCGGGCCGGGTTGGTAAGGGAGCACGTAGGGCAAGAAGGTCACGCCGTCGTCGCTGCCTTCGAGCACGATCTCGGGGCGGACCGTCGTCATGACGGCAAACAGTCCGTAACTGTTCGTGCTGCGCAGCGGAGCGGCGTAGTCGGCCAGCGCCAGGATCGGCCCGGGGAGGACGTTCTCGGCCAGCGGCGCGAGCGAGAAGAAGAGGAAGACCCCGGTGGCCCAGCCTCGCAGCCGGGACGAGAGCGTCGGCGCAGTCGGGGCCGTCGCGGGGAGCGAAACGGCGGCGGCAGCGACCGGGCGCCGGGCGAGCCAGCGCAGGAACGCGTCGTCGAGCAGCGGCAGCGCCAGCACCACGGTGAGCAGGTTGAAGAAGCCGTAGCTCCCGGTCAGCACGATCCCGAGCTGCAGCAGGAGGAAAGCGCCGAACGCCAGCCGCCGCATCCGCCGCGAGCCGAAGGTGAAGAAGGGGAAGATCAGCTCGATGGCGAGCACCAGGTAGGTCAGCGTGGTGAGCACGCCGTGCGGCCACTTGGCGGCGTACCAGGCGAGCCGCGTCGGCAGCGGCTGCGTCCAGAAGTGGAAGTCGAGCGCGCGACCGGTGGACCAGGTCGGGTCGTGACTGGCGAGCTTCACCAGCCCGCTCATGAACATCAGCTTGAAGAAGAGAAGCCGCGGCACCAGGAGGCCGCGCGGGTTGCGCGCGACGAACATCACGGCGACCAGCGACTCGAGGAGCAGTCCGTCCCACTGGAAGCCGAAGAACTGAT
>JAMFST010001428.1 GCA_026225435.1 Labilithrix luteola | reverse complement strand
GGTGGGAGCAACCAGACCTCGCTCTTGTCGGAGAGACCAATCCGCACCGTGCGCTCGCTCCGCAGCGGATCGAAGGTGGCCTCGGTGAGCGCCGCGTGGAGCAGCGTGTCGAGGCAGGGGACGGCCGCGGCGACAAGGCGCTCGCCGCGCGTGGTCAGCACCAGGTGACGACCGGCGCGCGAGAAGAGCGGCGCATCGACCGCCCGGGCGAGGCGCTTGAGGGAGGCGCTGATCGCCGGCTGCGTCAGGAAGAGCCGGCGCGCCGCCTCCGTCACGCTCCCTGTCTCGGCGACGACCACGAAGACGCGGAGCAGGTTCAGGTCGAGGTCACGTCCATAAACCGAGGGCATGGATCGGTTGAACCGTATTCATTGGTGTGAAGCAAGGCCTGGCCGCATCGTCTCGTCATGGTGAAGCTGGGGACGACGGGGCCGGAGGTGTTTCCGCTGGGACTGGGATGCTCGGGGTTCTCGGGGACGTACGGGCCGGCCAGCGAGGTGGAGAGCATCGCCACCATCCAGGCGGCCATCGACGCCGGCGTCACGCTGCTCGACACCGGCGACTTCTACGGGATGGGGCACAACGAGATGCTCCTCGGCAAGGCGCTCGCCGGGCGGCGCGAGCGGGTGCAGCTGTCGGTGAAGTTCGGCGGTCTCCGGGCGCCCGATGGCCGCTTCCTCGGCGTCGACAACCGGCCGGCCGCGGTGACGAACTTCGCTGCCTACAGCCTGAAGCGCCTCGGGGTCGAGGTGATCGACATCTATCGCCCGGCGCGCGTCGACCCGGCCGTGCCCATCGAGGAGACGGTCGGCGCGATCGCCGATCTGATCCAGGCCGGGTACGTGAAGCACATCGGTCTGTCGGAGATGGGCGTGGAGACGGTGCGGCGCGCGCAGGCGACGCACCCCATCGTCGACCTGCAGACGGAGTACGCGCTGGTGACGCGGGGGCCGGAGGAGAAGCTCTTCCCGGCGCTCCACGAGCTGGGCATCTCCGCCACGCTCTACGGCGTGCTCGCGCACGGTCTGCTCGGCGGCAGCGTCCCCGGCGCGAACGACGGGCGCGCGCACCTCCCGCGCTTCGCGGCGGAGAATCGCGCGCACAACCTGGCGGTGGTTGCCACCCTGCGGCGTCTCGCCGAGGCGCGGGGGATGACCTCCGCCCAGCTGGCGATCGCCTGGGCGCTCGCCAAGGAGCCGCGCTTCGTCACGCTCGTCGGCGCGAAGGACCGCGCTCAGCTCGCGAGCGCGCTCGGAGCGCTCGATCATCCGCTCACCCCCGCGGACGTCGCCGAGCTCGAGGCCGCGGTGCCGGCGAGCGCCTTCGCCGGCGAGCGCTACGCCCCGGCGCTGATGAAGTTCCTCGACAGCGAGAGGTGACGCGGGCGGTGCGTCAGATCGTACGCAGCAGCTCCGCGGTGATGTCGGGGAGCTTGAGCGTGTCCTTCGCGCCGTGATCGTGGAGGAAGCGCGTCGCCGAGACCGGATCGAGCGGCACCAGATCCGCCCCCATCGGCCCGATGACGTCGCCGCCGCGGGCGAAGACCAGCTTCGACGCGTCGGTGGGCGCGCGCGTGTAGAACTCCTGGAACGTCGAGCTCTCGACCACCAGATTCCGCTGCCGCCAGGCGGACAGCGCGCACTTGGGCGTGTCGTAACGTAGCGTCTTTCCAGCCACGACGAGCTCGGTGTTCCAGGCGCTGGCCGGGTCGATCTTCATCCCGCAGAAGCCGCAGCGATCCCCGCCCTCGGCCGTCGACTCCCGCTTGCAGGCCACCAGCGCCGCGAGACCCGCCACCGCCGGGACCATCAAAAACGCCGTACGCCGAGAGATCCGCTTCGAGCCGGTCATGTCCGGGTGGACGCTAGATCGGCCTGGCCCTGCGGCAAAGGCTCGCAAGGCTAGAGTTAGCTGGTAAGGTCGCGGCGCGCGGATGGCGAAAGTCTCTCAGGCGGCCAAGGTTGGCCTCTTCGTTCTGCTGTCCGGTAGCGCGACCTACGTGGTCTGGCGCACCGTCAGCAAGGAGGTGGGGGTCAACGGGAACTACACCGTGCACGCCCACATCAAGGACGCGACCGGCCTCGCCCTCCACTCGCGCGTCACCATCGCCGGCATCGCCGTCGGCAGCATCGACTCCATCAAGCTCGAAGGCGGCGCCGCCCGCATCGATGTCAAAATGGACAAGAACGTCCCGCTCTACCAGAACGCGACGCTCGGCAAGAAGAGCGCCTCGCTCCTGGGCGAGTCGACCATCGTCCTCACCGGCGGCACCGAGGACCAGCCGAAGCTGAAGGACGGCGACGAGATCCACGCCATCACCGAGTCGGCGTCGATGGAGGACATCACCAACTCCGTCGCCAAGATCGCCCAGCGCGTGGAGCTGGTCGCCGATCAGCTGGCCAACTCGATCGGCACCGAGAAGGGCGGGCAGGACATGCGCGCCATCCTCGACAACCTGGCGCAGGCCACCGACGCCATCAACGTCACCGTCCGCGAGAACCGCTCGGTCATCCACGACGCCCTCGAACGCGTCGACCGCATCACCGTCAACGGTGAGCCGGAGATGGCCAGCATCCTGGAGAACGTCCGCGTCATCACCGAGGACGTGCGCAAGCTCACCGCCAGCAACGGGCAGGGGACCGACGTCCAGGGCACCGTCACCAACATCAACCAGGCGAGCAAGAGCCTCAACGACGCGCTCGGCCACATCGACAACATCTCCAAGGGGATCGACGAGGGGCACGGCACCATCGGCCGCCTGACCAAGGACGAGACCCTCATCAACGAGGTGCAAGGCGTCGTCGAGGGGGTCAACGACTACGTCGGTGGCATCACCCGACTGCAGACGGTCGTGGGGTTGCGTGCGGACTACAACTTCCTCGCCAACACCATCAAGAGCTACGTCGAGCTGCGCCTGCAGCCGCGCGAGGACAAGTACTACGTCATCGAGCTGATCAACGACCCGCGCGGCAAGACGAACTTCACGCAGACGGACGTCGACACGACCAACCCGAACCTGCCGTCGCACTACCGCACGATCACCACGACGACGACCGACGCGTTCCGCTTCTCGCTGCAGTTCGCCAAGACGATGGGGCCGTTCACCGGCCGCTTCGGTATCAAGGAGTCGACCGGCGGCTTCGGTCTCGACCTCCACCTGCTCAACAACCGCTTCGAGCTGCAGCAGGACCTGTTCGGCTTCGGCGAGGAGATCGACCCGCGTTACCGCGTGACGATCGCCTACGAGTTCATCCACCGCCTGTGGCTCCTCGGCGGCGTCGATCACGTGTTCACCGGCAGCGAGCGCGACTACTTCCTCGGCCTGCAGCTCCGCTTCACCGACGAGGATCTGAAGACGATCCTGCCGTTTGCCGGCGGCGCCGCGGCGGGCACGTCGAAGTAGCAGTAGGGACCGATGAACCGCACCCTCCTCACGCCCGCCGGTACCGAGTGGCACCTGGAGAACGTGGTCCACAAGCTCACCTTGCGCGCCGGTCTGCCGGGCGCACGGGTCTACGACCTCGCCGCCGACGCGCTCCGGGCGAGCCGCGCCGCCGGCCTCTCGCGCGAGCATCGGCTGGCGCTCGCGTTGCCAGGGAGCTGGATGGTCAACAGCCCCGCCATCTCCCGCGTGATGCGCCGCTGGGCGCTCGAGCCGGTCCGCCGCTCGCTGCTGGCGATCATGCAGCTGGTGGAGGACGGGCCCGACGGCTGGCGGGACGAGACCGCCACCCGCGCGCAGGTGCTCGCGCGCCTGTTGCCGACGCTGGGGGACGAGCCGTACATCCTGGAGGCGGTGTCGAAGGTGCTGGCGCTGCTCGCCCCCGAGCTGGTGCCGCTGCTCCCCGCGCCGGCGCTCGCGTTCCTCCTCGGCGCGGACGCTCCGGCCGACGCGGCCAGCCTGGCGCGCGTGCTCGACTGCTTCGCCGCCTGGTCGATCGAGCTCGAGGACGATCTCGCCGGCGTCGCCGCCGAGCTGGGGCGTGCGGGCTTGCCGCCGCTCGATCCGGCGCAGGTGCTCGACCGGCTGCTCTGGTTCGACTCGGAAGGGCACCGCCACTTCACGACGAAGAGCCCGGCGCCCCTGGCCTGACGAGCGACTTCGGCGGGCGCGTGCGTAACACCGTGGCCAGCGCGCGGAGCGGCGCGGGCACGTGGTGGCGGCTCGGGTAGAAGAGGAAGAACCCGGCGAGCGGCGCGGACCACCCGGGCAAGAGCGCGACGAGCGCCCCCTCGCGAACGAAGCGCTCGACATAGGCCGCGGCCAGGTAGGCGATGCCCCCGCCGCTGACGGCGGCTTGCCGGGCGAGGTGCGCATCGTCGACCACCAGCGCGGGCGACGGCTCGACGACGTGCACCGCCCCGTCGGCGCCGACGAATCGCCAGGCCGGGATCGTCTCGCTCTTGCCCCGCCGGATGCAGATCCCGTCGTGCGCGTGGAGCTCCTCGGGCCGCTCTGGCGCTCCTCGCCGGGCGACGTACGACGGCGCGGCGACGGCGAGCAGATGATCGTCCTTCGTCAGCCGGTGCGCGACCATCTCGCTCTCCACCAGGCTCCGCCGGCGGATCCCCGCGTCGAACCTCCGGCCGACGATGTCGATCACCCGGTCCTCCACCGCCACCTCGAGGCGCACCCGCGGGTAGCGCTCGCGCAGCTCGGCGAGGCGCGGCTCGAGCACCAGCTCGCTGGCCACGCGCGACAGCGTCAGCCGCACCGCGCCCACCGGCGTGTCGCGGAAGTCGTTGAGCGCGTCGAGCGCCTCGTCGAAGCCGTCCATCGCCGGCCGCAGCCGCCGGAGCAGCTCCTGTCCCGCCGCGGTCGCCGCCACGCTGCGCGTCGTGCGCTGCAGCAGGCGCACGCCCAGCCGCTCCTCGAGCCGCTGGATGGTCTGGCTGAGCGCCGACGCGGTGATGCCGAGGTGCGCCGCCGCGCGCGCGAAGCTCCCGCGCTCGGCCACCTCGAGGAAGGCGCGCATCGCCGACAGCTCGTCGCGGCTCATTCGGTGACCCGGCTACGCATGGCAGCAACTCTAGACGACGTTGTGTCGCGCGCGCCGGGGACCAATCCTGGGTCGCCATGACCAGGCAAGCGCACCACTACCGCGTTGGCGACGCGACCATCAGCTGCGTCCGCGAGGTGCTCCTCGCCAACTTCACGCCAGCCACGCTCTTTCCCGACGCCCCCGCCAGCGAGCTCGCCGAGGCGGTCGCGCGGGTGCCGCCTGGCTCGATGGACACTTCCGGCGAGCACGCGCTCCTCAGCGTCCACACCTGGGTCGTGCGCGATCGGGGACGCACCATCCTCGTCGACACCGGCGCCGGCAACGGCAAGAGCCGCCCGTTCACGCCGTACTTCGACCACCTGGAGACGAGCTTCCTCGCCGACCTCGCCGCCCTCGGCGTGAAGCCCGAGGAGGTCGATTACGTGCTCGTCACGCACCTGCACGTCGATCATGTGGGCTGGAACACGCGCCTCGATCCGGCCTCCGGACGATGGGTGCCGACCTTCCCCCGTGCGCGTCACGTCATGTCGCGCGTGGAGTACGAGCTCTATCTCGACCCGGCGCACCAGACTGGCCGCCACAAGACGAGCCACCTGGTGCAGAAGGACAGCGTCACGCCGATCGTCGAGGCGGGCCTGGCCGATCTGATCGAGATCGACGGACGCGAGCACCCCGCCGGGTTCTTCTTCGAGCCGACGCCGGGGCACAGCGCGGCGCACGCGTGCATCCGCTTCCGCTCCGCCGGAGAGGAGGCGCTCTTCACCGGCGATCTCATGCACCACCCGCTGCAGGTGCTCCGGCCGGAGTGGTGCTCCATCCTCGACGCCAGCGAGGAAGCGGCCCCGGCGCGACGTCGGGTGCTCGAGGAGGCCGCCGAGCGCGATCTGCTGCTCCTCACCGCGCATTTTCCCGCCACCTCGGCGGGCCGGGTAGGGCGCGACGGCGACGGCTTCGCCTGGGCCTTCGCCTGACTCAGAAGTAGCTGCGGAGCATCACCGCGACCACCGCGAGCGCGACGACCACCACGGTGGACACGAGCACCGCGGTGCGGCGCATGCTCGGCACCGGGGTCAACGCGCGGCTCGGCGCCAGCTGCGGTAGCGGCGTCGCGTTCACGAGGTTGGTCAGCGAGTGGCGGGCGAGGGAAGGGGCCGCCGACTCGAGGCTCGGCGTGGAGACCACCAGCCGGTTCACCGCACCCGACGAGTCGGACGGCGGCATCGACATCTCGCGCGGGCGCATCATCCCCAGGCCGAGCGCCGCCAGCAGGTAGCCCATGGTCGCGAAGCGCGCCGCCGGCTCTTTGGAGAGCGCGCGGTGCACCGCCTGCTCGAGGTGCTCGGGCACGTCGGGGGCGAGCTCGCGGACCTTCTTCGGCTCGCTCGCCATCATCTCGAGCACGTACTGCACCGGGTCGGACGGATCCGCCCAGGGGAGCTGACCGGTGAGCAGCTCGTAAGCGAGCACGCCCCAGGCGAACTGATCGGTGCGCCCGTCGAGGCGATCGCTGCGCACCTGCTCCGGCGCCATGTACGCCACGGTGCCGAGCGCGAAGGTGTCGCTGCTCACGCTCGCCGCGGGGATACCTCCGCGCGCGGGGCCGAGCGCGCGCATTCCGCCGCGGGGGGAGTTGCGCGACTGCAGTCGCTTGGCGACGCCGAAGTCGAGCACCTTGAGCACGCCGTCGCGGCGGATCATCACGTTCTCCGGCTTCACGTCGCGGTGGATCATGCCGCGGGCGTGCGCCGTGTTGAGCGCGCGGGCGAGGTCGCCGAGCCAGGAGATCTTCTCGTCGATCGAGTAGCGGAGGTTGGCGTCGTCGTCGTCGATGATGCTGCGCAGCGAGACGCCGTCGACCAGCTCCATCGCCAGCCAGGGGACGGTGAGCCCCTGCAGCTCCACCGAGCCGACGTCGAAGATGGCGACGCAGTTCGGATGGTCGAGCGCCGCCGCCGCCCGCGCTTCACGGAGGATGCGCGTCTTCGGATCGTTCTCCGGATCGGCCTCGCCGCGGGTCGGCATCATCGCCGAGGCGCGCAGCAGCTTGAGCGCCACGCGGCGATCGAGCTGCGCGTCGAGGGCCGAGTACACCTCGCCCGCGCCGCCACTCCCGATCATCCTCTCCAGCGTGTACCGACCGATGGTCGTCCCGGCAGCGAGCGCCATCTACTTCCACTCCAGCATACGCGCGGCGAGGAGCAGCTCCACGGCGCGCAAGGCGTCGGCGGCGTCTCCGGTCCCGTCGCGTGCTGCCGCGCGGAGCAGCTCCTTCAACGACTTGGGCGGGCTCGCCAGCTGCAGCACGCGGGCGATCGCCTGCGGCCAGGTCACCTGCCGCAGCCGACCACGGTCGTTGGCCGCCGGACCGATGAAGCGCTCGAGCCGCTCGCGGAACAGCGTCAGCGGCGCCTCCGCCGGGTGCGCCGCCTCGATGCCGGCCAGCAGCAGCGGCGGCAGCTCGAGGTCGAGCGGGAACTCCACGTGTGGCGCCTTCTGCCCGCGGTAGAAGCTGGCCGCGCCGCGCCGCCAGGTGAAGCTCTCGGCCACGCGGTCGCGCCCCTGCTCGCGGATGGCGCGGAAGATGTCGACCGGCCCGGCCAGGCCGAGGGCGATGAGCGTGTCGCCCATGCGGCCGTTGTATTTCGGCAGGACGGCGAGCGCGAGATCCAGCTCCTCGCGCGCCAGCGTCCCGCGCCGCACGAGGAACTCTCCGAGCATCTCGCTCGTGCTGGTGGAGGCGACGTGATTGAGCTTGCCGCCGATGAAGTACATCTCCTTGCGGAGCGCCTGCCCGGTCTCGTCGCTCTCGCGCTCGACGAAGAGCACGCCGGTCTCCCGCGCCTCGAGCAGCCGGAGGAGCACCGTGAGCATCGCCGGGATGCCGTCGGAGGTGGGGAGCAGCGAGTCGCGGTAGTCCGGCAGCCCCGGCCCGTCGATCGCGCTGGTGGGGGCGGTGCGCACAGGGAGGACGCGCTCGAGCTCGTCGATGGTGTCGATCGTCGCGAAGCCGAGGCCCATATAGTTGAGGCG
>JAMFST010001427.1 GCA_026225435.1 Labilithrix luteola | reverse complement strand
GATCTTCGTCGCCACGTGCTCGTTGATGGCGATGGCGGCGACCGTCTCCCCGACGAGCACCTCCACGCCTCGCCGTCTCCAGGGGGCGCGGATCATCGGCCCTTCGTCCTGGGGTCGCTGGTCAGGTGCCAGAGGCCGCACCGCGTGCACTGGTAGGTGCGCTGGGGCGCCCCCTTGCCCCGTCGCGGGCGGTGCACGCGAAGCTTCTCGCGCGCCTCCCGCTCGGTGGCGTAGGTCACCTTCCAGCACCCGGGTACGGCCAGCGTCACCGCGGCATCTCCCGCGCGACCGCGAGCCCGACCTTGGACGCCCGAGCCGCGACGCGCGTGCGCTCGGCCTTCTCCACCTCGCGGGCGAGGTCGTTGCGGGTCTCGTCGTCGAGGTCATCGATGTTGATGTACGACTGGACGACGACGTGCATCGAGTCGAAGCCCGGGAGCGCGTCGAGCGGGATGACCATCCGGCGCTGGGCGAGCTTGCCCTCGTCGCCGGCTCGGACGTTGTTGATGTAGTCGTACGCCGGGCAGAGGCGCGTAAAGTCGTCGGCGGAGACGAGCGCCGTCGTCGGCTTCCCGATGACGCGTCGCCCGCCGCCGATGGCGATGATCCAGCCGCGGAGGTCGGTGCCCATGGCTACAGCTCCAACTTCGGCTGCGCGCCGCCGGCGGGGGCAGCGGGGCCCGGCTTATCCCAGTCGGCCGGGTAGCCTCCCCCCGCGCCCGCCGCGGGCGCCTTGCCGCGCGCGGCGAGGTCGTTGAGGCGCGAGAAGAAGCTGCGCTTCTCCGGCTCGCCCATCGGAGACTTGAAGACGAAGCGCGCCGTCTGGATCTCCACCTTCATCTGCTGCGCGCCGTTGTAGTCCTCGTAGGAAACGAGAACGGTCACCTCGTTCTGGTCGATGCCGGACCAGTCGTTGCCGCCCTTCCAGCCGAGCAGCTTGAGCCGCTCGATCGACTGCTCGGTGGTCTTGTCGGTGAAGAAGAGGATCGAGGTGACGGTCTTGCCGAGGTCGAGGAGCATGACCTCGATCGCCGCCTGCTCGGTGCCGGTCTGCGACGTGCCGAGTTGCGCGGTGCTGACGATGCCCTTCGCGCGGTAGGCGCCGGGCGGAATGGGGTGCTGGACGGGGGACGGGGCGTTCATGACTGCGGGGCTCCTTCGGTCGTGGTGGTGGGTTGCAGGTTCTTCTTTCGGTGCTCGTCGAGCTTCGCGGCGACGCCGTTGTGGGCCACGGCGACGTCGGCCCGCGGGTGGCGCAGGAAGCTGCGCACCTTCGCTTCGACCTCCGCGTCACCGAGCTCAGCGAGCATCGCGTCGACCTCCTTGAGCTGCTCGGTGCGTCGCTGGAGGCCGTTGGCGAAGGCGTTGGCGTACTCCTCCCATCCGAGAGACATCGTCGCGGGCAGGTTGGAGCGGTTGCCGGCGTCGAAGGCCGGCGACCACTCGGTGTGCAGGAGCCGGATCCCCGAGCCGGTGCCGCGGATGCGGGTGTCGTCTCCCGCCTTGCCGTACGACTCGCGCACGGCGAAGAGGATCGTATCGACCCACTGACGCAGCATGTCCGCCGCGCGCTCGTTGGCCATCGCGAGGACCCACCGCTCGTAGCCGGGGCCCGATGGGTCATTGAACTTCTTCACCTTCGCGTGCGCGGAGAAAATGATCCCCATGCCGCGCTCCCAGAGCCGCTCGACGAGGTCGAGGAAGATGCGCCAGAAGTTTAGCGCAGCGTCGTACCCGCGACCGTATCCACCGTTCCACGCCTCGATCGACTTGCCCGACGAACCGACCACTTCCTGGTGGACGAGGTACTCGAACCAGTTGATCGGATCGACGACGAGCGTTTCGAAGTCGTGCCCGCCCTGCAAGAGGAAGGTCAGCGCATCGAGCACGTCGCGCCAGCACGTCGGCTGCGGAAAGCGGGCGACGTCGAGGTGGAGCGTGCCGGCGTCCTTGCCGAGGAAGATGGGCGACGGCGCCCCGGCGGCGAAGGTGCTCTTGCCGACCTTCTCCGGGCCGTAGATCAGGATGCGCTGGGGCGCGACGATGATGCCCTTCTTCACGTTCTTCAGGGCCATGCGGGAGACGGTGGCGGTCACCGGCGCGGGCGATGCGGGGGTGGTCTGCGATGCGAGGGGGATCATTCGGTGGTCTCCGTGGGACGGTTGCGCAGGCCGAGTTTCACGCGGCCCCCTGGATGCGAACGAGCGCGTCGATCTTGCCGCCGCGCTGGTAGGTGCGGCTCTCCGCCTGCGTCTGCGGGTTGATGAGCGCGGCGACGAACTCTTCCTCGACGGCGAGGACTTCGAGCCGCTCGTCGATCCACCGCACGTGGTAGCCGAGGAGGAGCTCCTCGGCCTTCACCAGCTCGAAGGGATCCGGCTCGCCCTTCGCGCGCATCGCGTCGACCGCGGCGTAGACATCGCCGGTGCGCCACCACACCTCGAGCCCGACGTGCACCAGCGTCCCGAAGCGGAGCGCGGCGGTGGACGCGAGAGGGCGTCGGCGCTGGACGTAGCGGTGGAAGTATTTCCGGGGGCAGCTCCGGAAGCACTTGAGGCTCGAGGTGGTCACCAGCGGCAGGCGCTTCTTCGCCGTGGTCGCCGGCGTCAGCTCCTCGTGCTCCTCTGCGTCGCGGAAGCGGATCGGGTCAGCGATCGACGCCGCGCCGGAGCACACGTCGAAGTATTCGCAGAAGCTCCCGTACTGGTCGCACGCGTCGACGTTGCGGGGCCACCGCTCGCTCAGCTCCGACTCGCGGAGCTGCCTCGCCGTGGTCCACGTGTCGTAGGCCGCGTCGAGCTCCTCTTCGGCGAGACGCACGACGACGCCGCGCTGGTAGTAGTCGTCCGGGTTGGTGCCGATGTCCAAGCGCAGGCGCATCCGGTACTCCTCCACCGTCTCGTCGCGCTCGCGGAGGTTGGCGTAGAGCTTCCCGCCGGGGTCGGTGACGATGCGGCCGTCGACGCACACAACGCCGTTGCGCGTGCTCTCGATAAGCGCGTTGGTCTCCACGTCGAAGACGTGCGGCGCCGGGTAGCTCGGCGCCTTCTTCTTGCACTCGGGGCAGGACTTGTCGCGCGGCTTCGTGTACTCGCGCTTCTCCACCGGCGTTGCCTTGAACGGCACCAGGGTCGGCTTGCCCACCACGTCGTAGAGCGTGCCCGCGGGCTCGTGGCCCATGGCGCGGACGCCCACCTGGTAGTTGGACACCTGCGCGTCGAGACGCAGGCGCTTCCAGTAGGGCGCGCCGGGGGTGATGTCCGCCGAGCTGGTCTTGTGCTCGACGACGTAGACGGCGCCGGGGGTCAGGTACACGCGCGCACCCGAGAGAAGAGCACCTCGCTACGG
>JAMFST010001426.1 GCA_026225435.1 Labilithrix luteola | reverse complement strand
TGACGATCGCTTGGCGTGGAGCAGCGCGTTGGACGTAGACTCCCGCGTCAGGAGATCTCGATTCATGACCATCCGCGTTGTCGGCCTCGGCGGCACTTATCGCCCGCATTCCTCCACCGAACAGGCGCTGCGCATCGCCCTCGAGCGCGCCGCGGAGCTGGGCGCGGAGACGGTGCTCCTCGGCGCCGCGGCGCTCGATCTCCCGATGTACCGGCCGGTCGAGATCGGCCAGCCGCTCTCCCCGCCGGTTGCCAAGCTGATTGACGAGCTGCGTCGTGCCGACGCGGTGATCATCGCCTCGCCCGGCTACCACGGCGGCATCTCCGGCCTGGTGAAGAACGCGCTCGACTACACCGAGGAGCTGCGCGAGGACGCGCGCCCGTACCTCGAGGGGCGGCCGGTCGGGCTCATCACCACCGGCGCGGGCTGGCAGGCGACCATGACCACCATGCAGTCGCTCCGCAGCGTGGTCCACGCCCTGCGCGGCTGGCCGACGCCGCTCGGCGTGGCGGTCAACAGCACCGAGGCGTCCATCCCCGCGGGCGGCCCGTGCAGTGTCCCGGCGATCCACGCGCAGCTGCGCATGGTGGGCGAGCAGGTGATGCAGTGGGCCGGCCACGCGCCCAGGGTCGAGGCCGAGGGCTGAGGAGCGACGCGTCGATGAAAAAAGGGTGAACGGCGGTCCGCGATTGGCGTAATTATCGCTTCATCTTGGCCAAGGCTGCGCGCCCTGCACAAACGAGCCACATCTCCCGCCGTCGCGAGAATGCCCGCGCCGAGGGGGGAGCCGACTACGCCAGCAAGCGGCAAGAGCTGGTGACGATCGCCGCCACGCTCTTCAAGGAGAACGGCCTCAAGGCGACCACCCTCGCCGACGTGGGGGAGCGCGCCGGCCTCGATCGCGCCACGCTCTACTATTACGTCGGCAGCAAGCAGGAGCTCTTCCAGGCCTGCATCGAGGGGAGCCTCGACAGCAACCTGGCCGCCGCCGAGGCGCTCCTGGCCGACCGCTCCATCAACGCGCGCGACAAGCTCAAGACGCTCATCGCCGTCATGATGCGGTCGTACGACACCAACTACCCCCAGATGTACGTGTACATCCAGGAGCAGATGCACGAGGTCGGCAACGACCCGTCCAAGTGGGCCAAGGAGATCCAGCGCAAGACGCGCCGCTTCGAAGGCATCGTGCGCGAGATGATCGACGAGGGGATCGAGAGCGGTGTCATTCGCGCGGACCTCGATCCCAAGATCGCCGCCAATGCCCTGTACGGAATGCTCAACTGGACCCACCGCTGGTACAAGCCGGGCGGCGCCGTCTCCGGCGAGGCGATCGCGGACATGTTCGGGAAGATCTTCTTCGACGGCATGAGCGCGACGACGAAGCCGAAGCGCTGAGCGGATCCGGTCAGACCGTCACACGCTGCACCAGACGCTGACGCCTCCGGCCGGCACGTCGTTGCCCCCCTGCTTCCCCTTGCTGGCGGGCGGGAACCACACCGCGGTGACCCCCTTGTCGCGCAGGTTGCCGGCGTTCTCCGCCAGCGTCTTCCACAGCGCGTTCACTCGACCGTGGTGCCGGTGAATTCACCGCCGTAGTCGGCCTGCTTGTCGCGCCAGATGGAGTGGTACTGGACCCATCCCTGGTCGCGATACGCGGCGGCCTCCACCACCGCGATCTCGATCCACACGCGCGGTCCGTCGATGCGCACATACGAGCCGAGGTAATCGAGCGCGGCGGCTTGATCATCGGGGTCGGCGGCGAAGCTCGGCTGATCCGCGCCGAGCGGCACGCCGTAGCCCACGTAGGTCGAAGCGAGCGCGTCATCGCTCTCGTAGGCCGCGAGGAGCACGTTGCGGATGTCGCAGGCCTGCGTGTCGACCCACGCTTCGATCGTCGCCAGCGTGGCCGCCTTCTCCGCCGCGTTGAGCGACGAGTAGAGGACGCCGCGCCCGGTGGTGCCGCTCGGGTAGACGGGCGTGTCGGCCGCGCTCACGCCGTAGAGCACATCGGGGAAGGTGCCGGACAGCTTGGCGGTCGGCGCGTTGGTCGCATCGGCGAGGAGCACGCCGAGCAGGCTCTGGACGGCGACCCGCTGCGGTTCGAGCGCCGCGAAGGCGGCTCCACCGGTGCCGCTCACCGCGCCGGCGATCTGGACGCCGTTGACGAAGCTCGTCGTCGCGCCGTTCTCGAGCCCGGTCACCAGCGTCCCGCCGTCGGCCAGGAGCGTCCAGTTGGTCGGCTCGGTGCCGAGGAACACCGGCGTCCCGCTCACCAGCTTGCCGTTGTAGACGATGTTGTAGACGAGCTGGTGGAGGCTGATCTGCAGCATCCAGACGGCGCTCACCGACGGCGTGCCGAGGATGGCCACGTGGGTGAGCTCCGAGCCCCAGCCCGCCGCCGCGCCGCCGTCGTTCGCCACCGTGGACGCGATCACGTCGTCCGCGGCGCGGATGTTCTGCAGCTCGTCGTACCCCTCGCTGCTCAGCGCGGCGCGGGCGAGGGACAGCGCGAGATCCTGCTGCGCGGCGGAGAGCTGGGCGAAGTCCGGCCCGTTGCGCACGCCGTCGGGCAAGCTGGTCCAGCGCTCGGCGTCGATCTCGGTGAACGGCAGGTTGGCCAGAGCGAGCAGCGCGCTCACGCCGGCATCACCCCCATCGGTCGCGGCGTCGCCGCCGTCGGCGTCGTTCAAGCTCGTGAGGAAGGCCTGGGCCGCGGCGACGACCGCCGCCGTGTTGCTCCCGCAGGTGTCCCCCGTGATCGTCGTCCCGCCCGTGGCATCGGCGCTCGTCGTGGTGGACGAGCCGGGCTCGTCGGCGCCGGCGTCATCGCCGTCGAGGAACGCCACGCCGCGATCGAGGCAGCCGCTCGGCAGCAGCGTGATGGGCGCGCACACGCAGACGCACGCGCAGGCCAGGCAAAAGGAGCGAGGGCGCATCACGAGCGAGCCGACGCCGAGTGAAAGGCGCGCTGCCCGAGCGTCGACGCCCACACGACAGCCGCGACCGCCAGCGCGGCCACGGCCACCAGCAGCACCACCGGCGTCGGCGCGACGGTCACCAGCGCCGCGACACCGGCCGCCGAGGCCGCGCCCACGCGCAGCAGACCGTACACCCGCGCGTCGCGGAGGAAGATGAGCGACGGCGAGACGAGCATCACCAGGATCAGCTGCAGCCCCTCGATGCCGACGGCGAAGGTCACCAGCGAGGCGAGCGACTCGCACGGTCCGAGATCGGTCAGCGTCGCCGCGAAGGCGAGGCCGTGGACCACCCCCGCCGCGCCGGCGATCCACGCGCCGGATATCCGCCCCAGCGGACGCAAGGTGTGGAAGGCGACCACCGCGAGAGACAGCGCCACCAGCAGCTCGAGCACCGGCGGCGGCAGCGAGAGCCAGCCGAGCGAGCCGAGCGCGAAGGCCAGGGCGTGCGTCACCACGAAGGTGGTCATGGCCGTCGCCACGACGTGCACCGCTCCGCGCGTCGTGCGTACCCCGCTCCAGCGTCCGTGCATGGCGACGAGCGGCGCGGTGAGCAGCAGGAGCCAAACGAGGAGCAGACCGGGCCCGACGACCAGCCGATCGATCCCGTACCCGAAGAGCGCGCGCACCCCGCGCCCCCAGCTGGCGTCGGCGCGCAGGAGGGTGAGCGTCCTGCGCGAGGCGTGGAGCGTCCCGGCGAGCTCCGGATCACCGTCGAGCTTGGCCATCTCGAAGTCGCGGTGGACGAAGACGACGACCCGGTGGCGCGGCACTCGATCCACGATGGCGTCGTCGGTCAGCTCGAGCGCGTTCTCGTGCAGCCCGTCGGGCCGCGTGAAGTGCATCCGTGCGGTCACCAGCGGGGCGACGTCGCTCGGCTCGAAGGAGAGGAACGGAAGGCCGGCGGCCCAGGCTCGCCCGTCGGACGAGTAGGCGACGCGGACGTGCTCCGCGAGGTAGGCCGCCACCTCGCTCGTCGCGCTCGTCCCCAGCGCCGCCTCCACCGCGACGAGCGGTACCTCCAGCGTGGCGTCCACCCCGTCGGGCTCCACGTCCAGCTCCACCGTCGAGACGTCGCCGACCTCGGCCCGGGCGAGCGACGGCGCAGCCAGGGTGGTCAGGACGAAGGCGGCAAAGGCCGCGGCGAACATGCGCTTCATGCCAGGGTAGTGCGAAGGGACGGTCCGTCTCGATCACGCCTACACAGTCAGCAACGCCGAAAATCTGCGCTAAGAGCGCCTTCACATTTCATGACCCTCGACGCCGAGTCGCTCTTTCGCACCTACCTGCTGCCGCTCTACCCGCCGGAGCTGGCCACGGATCTGGGGCGCGCGCGCACCGAGGACGCCAACCCGGCGAACAACCCGAACGTCCTGGCCCACCTGGACGAGGCGGCGACCGTGTTCAGCCACATGGGCGCGGCGCTCTTCGGCGAGGACGTCGTGCTCGATCGCTCACCGGAGAGCATCCACCGCCTCGGCGCCGCCCTCACCCGCGAGCGGCGTGATCTCTGGGCGAGCCGCGGCGCCCCCGGCACCGCCGACAACGAGCTGTTCAACGTCATCGTCCACGGCGTGTCCTACCTCGGCGCCACCATCGTCGCCGCCAACGGCGGAAGCTGGCGGGTGCGGCGCCCCTTGTGGGAGAGCCGGGTGCACCTCGTGTCCGCCGCCGGCGAGGCCGAGATCGCGCTCCTGCAGTGGTGGCTCAAGTCGCTCGCCGACGACGCGCTCGCCGCCGACGGCAGCACGGCAGGCGCCGGCCTGGGCGCGCGCTACCGCCTGCACGTCGAGGAGCCCACGCGCGATCACTCCGCCCGCCTGCGCTTCTTCGACCCCGAGCGCAAGCTGCCGCGCATGGCCAAGGTCCGGTACGATCTTTTCTACAAGTACCTCAAGACCCACCTCCCCGAGCTGCGCGACGTCGGCACGAGCTTCCCGTCGCCGGAGCGCTTCGACGAGATGAGCTTCACCTGGCTCGACTTCCTCGTCCTCGGCGAGGGGCGCGCCCTCCTCATCTACGGCCTCGGCGCCGCCGGTCTGCACCTCTTCTGGATGGGCCCCGCGGGCTTCGAGAAGGCGCTCTTCTACCCGGCCGACAGCTTCCCCGCGCCGCTGGTGCGCGTCCGCAACGACCGCCTCGAGGTGCACCTCAGCGTCGACAAGCAGACCACCTTCCACGAGATGCTCTGGCCGGGGATCTGAGCGGGCGAACCCGGCCTGGCCTACAATCGCACCGGTGACCGAGAAAGCCCCGCCCCAGCCCGCGCAACGGCCGCGGAACCGTCATCGCTGGTGGATGCCGGGCAAGACCGAGCGGCGCCTGGTGATGGTCATCTTCCTGACCGCCATCGTCCCGCTCACCGCCGCGCTCTTCCTCGGCAACTCGCTCTTCTCGCAAGGGTCGGCGATGTGGTTCAACCCGGAGATCGGCAAGGCGCTCGATCGCGGGCTCGACGCGTACGTGCGCTACGCGCGCGCCGCCAAGGACGACATGCGCCACCAGGCGGACGCGCTCGCCGGCGATCCGGTCCTGCGCGAGGCCGCGCGCCGCGGCACCTCGGCGAAGGAGACGCTCGCGGTCCGCGTCCCCCAGCTCTTCGGCCAGCACCCCTCGCTCGTCTCGCTCACCGTGCTCTCCGAGGACGGCGACAAGCTCGCCAGCTTCGATCGCGGCCGCCCCGTCGACGACGCCACCGAGCGCAGCCTCGACGTGGTCCGCTCTCTCGGCGCCGATCCGGACAGCGGCCCGCAGCTCTCCGCCGTCTTCGCCATCGACCGCCACGCGCTCGACGACTTCACCACCGAGAGCGCCGTCGTCGCCCGCTACCACCAGATGGAAGGGGCGCGCACCGAGCTGTACGAGTCGTACTTCTACGCCTTCGCCGCCCTCCTCGCGATCGTCCTGCCGGTGACGATGATCCTCGGCGTGCTCCTCGCGCGCGGCGTCACCCGTCGTATCCGCCGCCTCGCGCTCGCCATCGATCTCGTGGCCGAGGGCGACCTGTCGATCCGCGTCCCGGTCACCGGCTCCGACGAGCTCACCGAGCTGGCGCGCGTCTTCAACCGCATGCTCGGCGAGATGGCGCAGTCGCGCGCGCGCATCGAGTACCTCCAGCGCATCGGCGCCTGGCAGGAGATGGCCCAGCGGCTGGCGCACGAGATCAAGAACCCGCTCACGCCGATCCAGCTCGCGGTGCAGGAGTGCCACCGGCAGTACAAGGGGGACGACGTCCGCTTCCGCAGCTTGCTCGATACGACGCTCGAGATCGTGCAGGAGGAGGTCGGCACCTTGCGCCGCCTGGTCGGCAACTTCTCCAGCTTCGCCCGGCTGCCGAACGCCGAGCTGCACGACGAGAGCGTGCGCGAGTTCCTCCGCGACTGCAGCGATCAGCTCGGCCACCTCGAGGACGTCAGCCTCGGCGAGGAGAGCGCCGACGCCGAGCCGGTCGCCCGCGGCAACGTCGAGGTCTCCTGGGATCTCCCCGCCGAGCCGCTGGTCACGGCCATCGACCGGCAGATGCTCCGCCGCGTCCTCATCAACCTCATTCGCAACGCCGTGCAGGCGGTCAAAGGCGCGCACACCAACGAGGCCGAGCCCGGCCAGGTGCGCGTCGGAGCGATGCGCGATCCCGAAGGCGGCGTGGTCATCACCGTCGACGACGACGGCCCGGGAATCGACGAGGCGACGCTCCCTCGCATCTTCGAGCCCTACTTCACCACCAAGAGCGACGGCACCGGTCTCGGCCTGGCCATCGTGAAGAAGATCGTCGTCGAGCACAGCGGCTCGATCGAGGCCGAACGCAGCCCGCTGCTGGGAGGGGCGCGCTTCTCCGTGCACCTGGGCAACCCGCGCCACCTGGTGATGAAGGAGGAGCGCGACGTGCGGGAGATGGCGACGCTGACCCGCGTGTCCACGCGCGAGCTGCCGAGCTAGAGCGGGCACCGGGAATGCCCCCGCCGGCTCACGTGCTACGGTCCGCACGTGTCCAGCGAAGCGGTGGCCCCGCCCGATCAACGAGACGAGCGCGAAGAGCGCGGCGAGCGGTCGTATTTCGGCTGGATCATCCTGGCCCTCGTCGTCGGGTTCGCCCTCCTTCCGCGCCTCTTCTCCGCCGCCAAGGTCGATGGTGATGCGGCCGATTTCACCCTCCCGCAGGTGGCCAACGCGCGCGGCGATGCCGCCAGCTCGATGAAGCTCTCGGAGCTCCGCGGCAACGTGGTGCTGCTCGACTTCTGGGCCACCTGGTGCGGCCCCTGCCGCGCCGAGGCGCCGATCCTCGACAAGCTCGCCAGCCGGTACAAGGACCGCGGCCTGGTCGTCGTCGGCGTGAACACCAGCGACGAGGAGGGGAACGCGGCGCCGTGGGTGGAAAAGAACGGCATCCACTACCCGATCGTCTTCGACAGCGGCGAGGCGGCCAGCTCTTACGGCGTCACCGGCCTTCCCACGATGGTGCTCGTCTCGCGCGACGGGAAGGTGCTGAGCAAGCGCACCGGATTGACCAGCGACGGCGAGCTGGAACGGCTCATCGAGAAATCGCTCTGAGCTGATCCGACACCGCTAGGCTGCGCCCCATGCGCCGCCTTCGCCTCGGTCTCGCCGTCACCGCCGTCACGCTGGTCACCGGGGGCGCGCTCCTCGCCTGTGGCGCCGACGCGCACCCGCCCGCGGTGGCGACGCCGGTCCTCGATGCCGGCCCGCCCGAGACCGACGCGGCCTTGCCGGCCATCGCCTTGCCGACCTTGCGCACTGGCGACGTGGCACCGAAGACGGCGGCCTCGCTGACGCTCGCTCCGCAGGCGAAGGAGGTCACCGGTGGCTGGCAATACCTGGCGATCCCGCTGCCCGCGGAGCTGCCGCGCACCGGCGCGTTCCTCCGACTCGAGGGGCCGGGCACGGCGTTCGTCGAGAACGGAAATGGCGAAGCCTTGTGGCTCTGGATCCGCCGGCCGGCAGCGACGGCGGCGACCGAGGTGAAGGGGCAGATCGATTTCGCCTACGACCGGTTGAACGGCCTTCCGGGACAGGTGCAGCCGTTCGTCGTCGACCTCGCGGCCAAGCCG
>JAMFST010001425.1 GCA_026225435.1 Labilithrix luteola | reverse complement strand
GCTCCTTCACGACCACGCGGAAGACGCGATCGGGGCTCGACTCCACCGCCGGCGGTGCGCTCGGGAGCGGCGCGACCAGCGAGCCGAGACCGCCGCCGCTTCCGCCGCCACGAAGCGCCGCTGGCGACGCCGCGCTGGCGACGCGGGCGCAGCTCGGCGAGAAACCGTCGCCGGCGCCGCGGGTGGTCCCCTCCACCGTCTTGCCAGCAGCGAGCGGTACCGGCGATGCGCACGATCGCTCCTGCTGGCGCACGTCGTGGAGGTCGGCGTGCAGCTCGAAGGCGCCGAGATCGTCCTTGCTGCGCCCATCGACGGTGACGAACCAGCTGCCGGGATCGACGGCGACCGCGAGGCGATCGCCGCAGGCGATCTCGTGCCGGCGCGAGCCGCAACCGCGGGAGAGCGAGAGCACGGCGTCGGTGGTCGACTGACCGGTGAAGCCCACGTCGAGGAAGGAGCGCACCGGCACCTCGACCCGGTAGACCAGATCCGCCGCGCCGCCGCCGCCGCAGCTCTGCGGGCCGTCGTCACGCGCGGCGAAGGTGTCGCCGCGGACCGTCTCGCCGGATCGGAGCGGCAGGGCGTCGCCGCAGCTGTCGCCGGCGACGTGGGAACCTTCGGCCGGTGCCACGTCGGTGCGGAGCACGAACTCGTCCCACGGGCGCGAGGTGACGCTGTCGGCGAAGACCAGGTACTCGCCCGGCGAGAACGTCCGCGCGATGGACGGCGAGCTGCCGGTGCCGGCGGCGGCGCAGGCGAGCTCGCTGTCGGCGTCCTCGCAGGAGGAGCGGACGAACAGGGCGGCGGGCTCACCTCCGCGGTCGTCGAGCGTGAAGCGCACGCGCTCGGTCCGTGTCTCGGTCCAGCGGTAGATGGCGTCGAGCCCCGAGCCGCTCGCCTGGCAGCTGCCGCTCGCGTGGTTGCTCTCGCGCGACCAGTCGGAGCTGGTGCTCCCGCCGCCGCCGCCACTGCCGCTGGCGAGCAGCTCCGGCGCACGCTTGCAGGCGAGCGAGACGGGCTCGGCGGCGCCCATCGTCACGTCCATCTTGAAGGCGCCCGACTCGTTCCCGTAGCCGTCGACGACCACGAAGTAGACGCCGGGATCGAGCTCCTCCTCGATCTTCGAGTGCCGCTCGCCGCCCGCGTCGTCGTTGCAGGTCACCTCCGACTCCTCCTCGGCGCAGCTCTCCTTGCGCAGGTAGAGGACGGCGTCGAACTTCGGGTCCACCTCGACGGTCACCCGCTTGCGGTCCTTCAGCTCGAGCCGGTAGACCAGCTCCTTCCCCTGGCTGCTGGCGCAGCTCCCTTCGAGCTCGGCGTGGCCGTGCGAGGTGTTGCCGGCGGTGCGCCCTTCGCCGAGAGGGAACGGCGCGGCGCAGGTGCCGTCGTTGGACGGCTTGGGGGGCGGGCTGCCGCTGTCGCCGGCAAACTCCGCGGCGAGGATGTCGCCGCCGCCGCTGGCCGCGTTGACGACCAGGGTGTAGCTGCCGGCGTCGGCGACGCAGGCCTTGATGACCGGCGAGGCGTCCACCGTCTCGGCGCTCGCCACCAGCTTGCCGGTCGGGTCCACGACCTTGGCGTCGAGCGGCCCGGTCCCCGCGCTGCCGAAGAGCACCACCGTGGTGCACGGAGGCCGCAGGTGGATCGGCAGGCGCGTCTCGACTCCGCGGGCGACGCTGGCGCGCTGGATCGGTCCGACCTCCGACCATCCGGTGCTGGCGAGCGCGTTGTGCACCGCCACGTAGCGCGCATCGAGCGCGCTCGCGGCGCCACCAGAACCACCGGGGCTCGTCCCCGCGCAGGAGACGAGAGGCACGAGCGCCGCCACGGCCAGCGCGGCGCCCGCCCTCGCTCTGGCGGTTGGCGCCGACTTCACGCCATCTCGAGGAAGAGCTTGTCGGGATTCTCGAGGAAACCGATGATCTCGTAGGCGAAGGCGGCGCCGACGTGCCCGTCGACGATCCGGTGATCGAACGAGAGCGACAGCAGCATCACCTCTCCGATCACGATCTTCCCGTTCTTCACCACCGGCTTCTCCTTGATCTGGTGCACCCCGAGGATAGCCACTTCCGGGAAGTTGATGATCGGAGTCGCGAAGAGGCCGCCCTGGGCGCCCAGCGAGGTGATGGTGAACGTCGAGCCTCCGAGGTCCTCCATCTTCGTCTTGCCGTTCTTGGCGTCGGTCGCCAGGCGGTCGATCTCCTTGGCGAGGTCGAGGATGCTCCGGCGATCGGCGTCCTTGATCACCGGCACGATGAGCCCGGAGTCGGTGGAGGCGGCGATGCCGAGGTTCACGTACTTGCGGTAGACGATCTCGTTGGTCGACTCGTCGAGCGCGGTGTTGAGGATGGGGTGCTTCTTGAGCGCGGCGACGACCGCCTTGGCGATGAAGGCCAGGTAGGTCAGCTTCACCTTCTGCGCCTCGGCCTCCGGCTTCAGGCGGCTGCGCAGCGCCTTGAGCGCCGAGACATCGCACTCCTCGACGAAGGTGAAGTGGGCCGCGGTCTGCTTCGACTGCGCCATCTTCTGCGCGATCTTGCGGCGCATGCCGGCGAACGGGACGCGCTCCTCGAGCGAGCTGCCGCCCGGCACGCTGGCCGGCGGGGTGATCTTCACCAGCTCGCGCGCCTGCGCCGGTGCCTGCGACTGCGTGACGGCGGCCTGCAGAGCCGACGCCTGCGAGGCCGACGGTGCCGGAGCCCCCTCATGCGTCGCGTGGCCGGCGTGACCGTTCTGCTGCGCGCCCCCGCCATCCTTGGCGGCGAAGCCTTCCACGTCGTCCTTCGTCACGCGCCCCTGCGGCCCGGTCGGCGGCACGGTGCGCAGATCGACGCCGAGCTCGCGCGCGGCCTTGCGGGTCGCCGGCGTGGCCAGCGGCTTGTCCTGGAAGTATGCGTTGACGGCCGGAGCGCCGCTTCCAGCGGGCGCCTGCGAGGCGCGCGCGGACGGAGCGCTGCTCATCCCCGGCAAGCTCTCCTTGATGTCGCCGACGGCGGTGGCCGCGGGTCCGTCATCCGACGGGCGCGTGGGCCCGGCAGGCGCAGCCGGCCCCGGAGCCGGAGCAGCTTCGGCCTCGCCCGCGGACGCGCCGCCGCCGAGATCGAACACGACGAGCGTGCCGTGGACCTGGACGAGCTCGCCCACCTTGCCGCGCGCCTCGAGGATCGTCCCGACCTTGGGCGAGGTGATGGTCACCGTCGCCTTGTCGGTCATGATCTCGACCATCGGCTGGTCTTCCTTCACCGCGTCGCCCGGCTTTACCAGCCAGGCCACGACCTCCCCCTCGGTGACCCCTTCGCCGATGTCCGGAAGCTTGAATTCCCAGCGCGCCATGGTCTCGATCTCTCTTGTAGGTGTCGGGCTGCGTGTCAGCGGAAGGCGGCGGTCGCGACGATCGCCGGGAGGATGCGGTGAGCGAGCGGCAGGTACTCGTTCTCCAGCGTGTAGGGGAACGGCGTGTCGAAGCCGGTGACGCGCACGGGCGGCGCGGCGAGCGAGTCGAAGGCCTTCTCCGTGATGAGCGAGACGATCTCCGCGCCGAAGCCGCAGGTCTTGGGCGCCTCGTGGACGACGATGACCCGCCCGGTCTTCTTCACGCTGGCGGCGACGGTCTCGATGTCGAGGGGCCAGAGGGTGCGAAGATCGACGATCTCGCACTCGATCCCCTGCTCGCGGGCCTGGTCGGCGGCGGCGATCGCCTCGTAGAGCATCGCGCCCCAGGCGATGAGGGTGACGTCCTTTCCTTCGCGGTGGATCTTCGCCTTGCCGATCTCCACGGTGTAGTCGCCGTGGGGAACGTCCCCCTTGGCCGCGCGGTAGACGCGCTTCGGCTCGAAGAAGAGGACCGGATCGGGATCGCGCAGCGACGCGAGGAGCAGCCCCTTGGCGTCGTAGGGGTTCGACGGGCAGACGACCTTGAGGCCGGCGACGTGGATGAAGAGCGATTCGGGCGACTGCGAGTGGTAGTGCCCGCCGCGGATGCCGCCGCCGACCGGCGTGCGCAGCACGAGGTTGGCCGAGTACTCGCCGCCGGAGCGGTAGCGCAGCTTGGCCAGCTCGCTGACGATCTGGTCGTAGGCGGGGAAGATGAAGTCGGCGAACTGGATCTCCGGCACCGGGACCAGGCCGTACATCGCCATGCCGATGGCGCAGCCGATGATCCCCCCCTCGGACAGGGGCGTGTCGATCACGCGGTCCTCGCCGAACTCGTCGTAGAGCCCCTGGGTCACGCGGAAGACGCCGCCGACCTTGCCGACGTCCTCGCCCAGGATGACCACGCGCGAGTCACGGCGCATCTCCAG
>JAMFST010001424.1 GCA_026225435.1 Labilithrix luteola | reverse complement strand
GGCGCGGCGCTCCAGGCGGGCGACATCATCCTCACCGGCGCGCTCGGACCGATGGTCTCCGCCGCCCCCGGCGACGTCCTCGAGGCGCGCATCCACGGGCTCGGCTCCGTCCGCGCCGTCTTCGGAGGTCGCTCATGAGCGCGCAGAACGAGAGCACGAAGCTGGATATCCAGAAGCTGGCCACCATCGTCGACGACGCGGCGATGCAGCACCGCGAGATCTCCAAGCTGACCACCTCGATGGAGCTCTCCTTCGAGGACGCCTACACCATCCAGGCCGCCTCGATCGCCAAGCGCCTCGCCCGCGGCGAGACGCGCATCGGCGTGAAGATGGGCTTCACCAGCCGCGCCAAGATGATCCAGATGGGCTGCAGCGACGTCGTCTGGGGGCGCCTCACCTCGTCGATGCTCGTCGAGGACGGCGCCATCGTCGACATGAAGGACTACGTGCACCCGCGGGTCGAGCCGGAGATCGCCTTCCTCCTCAAGCACGACCTGGCCGCGCGCGTGACGCCGATGGCCGCTCTCGCCGCCGTCGAGGCGATCGCTCCGGCGCTCGAGATCATCGACAGCCGCTACGAGAAGTTCAAGTTCACCGTCCCCGACGTGGTCGCCGACAACACCTCGTCCGCGAGCCTGATCATCGGCCCCTGGTGCCGCCCCGATCAGCCGTTCGACAACCTGGGCATGGTCCTCGACTTCGATGGTCGCCCGGTCCAGATCGGCTCTTCGGCAGCCATCCTCGGGCACCCGCTCCGATCGCTCGTCTCCGCCGCGCGCCTGTCCGCCGAAGCGGGCGAGCCGCTGCGCGCGGGATGGATCGTCATGGCTGGCGGCGCCACCGCCGCCGAACCGCTGCGCCCGGGCTTGTCCGTGCGCAACACCGTACAGAACCTCGGCAGCGTGGGCTTCACGGTGTCCGAGGGAACCAGCAAGGAATAACCGTCATGCCGCTCGTCGAGATCACGATGATCGAAGGTCGCCCGAAGGAGAAGAAGGTCGCCCTCATCAAGAAGCTCACCGACGCCGTGGAGGAGTCGATCGGCGCCCCGCGCGAGAGCATCCGCGTCGTCATCCGCGAGGTCCCGCCCGAGCACTGGGGCGTGGGCGGCGTTCCGAAGGGCTGAAGATCAGCTTGGCGTGAATCGCCTCCGCGGCCTCGCGCAGCGGCGCGAGGAACGGCATGAGGCGTCGCTCGTCGGGCGGCGCCTCACGCAGGCTGACGGAGAGCGCGGCACACACCTCATCGTCGGCGCCAAGCACGGGCACGGCCACGCAGGCGACGTCCGGCTCGATCTCGCCGACATCGCTGGCCCACCTGCGGCGACGGACGGTGCGGAGCGACGTGCGCAGCCCCGCCTCGTCGACGATGGTGTTGGGCGTGAGGGCGACGAGCGCGCCGTTGGCGAAGTAGCGCTTCAACGCGACGTCATCGAGGTGCGCGAGGAGCACCTTGCCGACGCTCGAGCAGTAGGCCTCGAGCTGCGCCCCCTCCTCCGACGGCATGCGCACGCGCCCGAAGCGCTGCTTGACCAGGTAGGTGACCATCTCC
>JAMFST010000169.1 GCA_026225435.1 Labilithrix luteola | reverse complement strand
GCGGCGCAGTTCACCTTGATGAACGGCTTGTCCTTGCGCGACGAGTGGTCGTGCAGCGCGCGCGCGACCAGCTCCTTGCCGGTACCGCTCTCGCCGGTGATGAGCACCGTGGTCGGCGTGTCGGCCACACGCTCGAGCACGGCGTACAGATCGCCGAGACTGGACATGCTGCCGATGATGCCGAAGCGGGCGTCCGTCGCGCTGGTGGTGGCGCCGGCGTCGGCCTGTGAGAGCTGGCGCGTCTTGAGCGCCTTGGCCACGACCTGGCGGACGTCGTCCTTGTCGAACGGCTTGGTCAGATAGTCGAAGGCGCCGAGCTTGAGCGCCTCGACGGCGGTGTCGACGGTGCCGTGGGCGGTGATCATCACCACCGGAAGATCCGGCTGCTCGCGGAGCGCCTCGCGCAGCAGCTGCATGCCGTCGATCTTCGGCATCTTCAGGTCGGTGACGATGAGGTCGATGTGATGCTCGCCGAGGAGGTGGAGCCCTTGCTCGCCATCCTCGGCCGTCAGCACGTCGTACCCGTCACGCGTCAGCTGCGCCTGCAGGATGCGCCGCAGGTTCGGTTCGTCGTCGACGATGAGGACCTGCTTTTTTTCGGGGAGCATCGGACTTCAAAGCGTATCACGCGCCGCCCGGACCTGCAGAAGGGCTAAACTCGGCGCCGTGCCGCGCCCCGTGTCGTGGAGAGCTACGTGGGGCGTCCGCGCTGACGGCGGGGGCGCGGGCTACCGCTTGCCGGACAGCCACCACTCCCGCGTGTCGTGGCACGTCTCGAGGGCCCGCCGGTACGCGGCGCGGGAGGAGAGGCGCGCCATGTACGCGCTCTCCGTCTCTCCCAGGGTGAGTCCGCCGTTTCGCCGAGCCATCTGCAGCGCGTAGCCCACCGAGATGTCGGCGGCCGTGAACGTCTCGCCCGCGAGATAAGGCGAGCGCTCCAGCTGCCGCGTCACCAGGGTCAGCCGCGTCTCGAACACCTCGAGGGCCTGGCGCGCGCTCCAGTTGTCCCGCTCGGCCGCAGGCGCGATGTGGCGCGCGCCAGACACGAAGTACATCGACGCCGCGAGCCCCGCTTCCCCGAGGTGCAGGAACTGCAGATACGCAGGGTAGGCCGGATCACCCGGGGCAGGCGCCAGCGGTGTCGGTACGGGAGCCCCATCTCCTCCAGCAGCCAGACGACCCGGAAGCCTCTCCCCTCTCCGAAGACGGTGATCATGCGTGCCTCCCCCGGCTCTCTCACCCCACGTGCTCGATCAACCCCTCGGCCTGCAGCCGCCCCAGCATCTCCTGCACGTCGTCCCAGGCGAAGGCCTGGCCGTCGTCGCTCCAGGCGAGGCACTCGTCGGTGACGAAGGAGCCGGCGCGGAGGGCGCGCTGGACGAAGCGGGCCGCGTCGCCGCTCATGTCCAGGCCGCGGGTGGTGCCGACCGAGACGCACAGGCGCGAGCCGCCGTCCGCGAGCATGGCGTGCACGTCGCCGTCGGCGCGGATGCGGAACCGCTGACCGCGCTCGATCGCCACCGGCCTCGCCAGCGGCGCGGGCGGCGCCGGGATGCCGGGGTTCGGGTTCTGCACGTACGAGCTCCACAGCTTCATCACCGCGGCGCTGTCCGCGCTGAGCGACTGCAGCGCCTTGCCCGCGTTGGCCAGCTGGGTGGCGATGGCCGCGAGGCCGGCGGGATCGATCTCCCCTGGCTCGCCGCCGAGCTTCGGCAGCGCCGGCGCCGGACCACGCCAGCCGGAGTCGGGCGTGAGCATCGCCTCGAGGAGCTGGCGCACGAGCAGCGTGTACGAGATGGGGGTGAACGAGAGGTTCAGCGCCAGCGAGCCGCCCGCGCCGCCACACGCGTCGTGCCACACGCCGGCCGGCAGGATGAGCAGATCGCCTGGCTCGAGGAGCACCTCGGTGATGTCCTTCTCGTCGAAAGGGGCCAGCTGCTCCCACGGCTCGGTCCCGATCTTCGCATCGGTGTACACCCCGACCCCGTCGCTGCGCAGCGCGCCGTTGGCTCGCGGCCATTCGATGGAGGTGCGGTTGGAGTAGCGCCAGGTCTTGCTCCCCTCGATCTGCAGGGTGCTGGCGATGCGGCTGTCGAAGTGCCAGTTGAAGCCAGTGCGCGGCGGCGACAGGTACGCGTTGAAGGTGACCTTGCCCGGGTAGCCGAGCTGCCGCTTCACCGCCGCGACGAAGGGGGCGAGCGACGCCACCCGCGTCTCGACCTGGGTGAGGCAGAGCGTGGCGCCCGCCTTGAACAGCGGCACCGCCTGTTCGACCGTCGCGCGGAACGGCTTCGACACCCAGTCGCTGCCGTCGTTCGAGGCGGGCTTGGCCGAGGTCCCCTCGGTCGTCTTGCGGTCGAAGCTGGCGCGGAGAAAATCGTCCGGGAGCGGCCCCGCCGCGGCGAGCGCTTGCTGGAAGCCCTGGCCGTCGAACAGACCGCGGTACTTGCCGGCGAAGCCCTTCACGAAGAGCGGCTTCTTGCCGAAGTACTCGTGGACGAACTCCTCGGGCGTCACCGGGGCCAGGAGGGCGCGGAGCTCGTCGCCCTTCGCTTCAATCAGCGGTACGCGCGAGCCGGCACCTTGCGTCATGCTCCCGAGGCTAACGCGATGCCGCTTCGGTCTCCAGCAGCCGCTTGATGTCCTCGCGCATGGCCTTCTTGTCGACCTTGTTGACGTTCGATCGCGGCAGCCCCTTGCGCCACTCGAGGCGCTCGGGCCACTTGAACTTGGCGAGCCCCTGGGTCTCGAGGTGCTGGCGAACCTGCTCCATCGAGAGCGGCTCGTGCCGCGAGACGAGGTAGGCGCAGGCGCGCTCGCCGAGGCGCTCGTCCGGCATGGCGATGACCGCAGCCTCGAGGATGTCCGGGTGACGCCCGAGCAGCAGCTCCACCTCCTCGGCGTTGATCTTCTCGCCGCCGCGGTTGATGAGATCCTTGATGCGCCCCTCGATCGACAGGTGGCGCGTCCCCTCGATGTCGACGATCTTGGCGAGATCGCCGGTGCGGTAGAAGCCGTCCGGGGTGAAGGCGCGCTTGTTGTGCTCCTGGGCGTCGAAGTAGCCCGGCGTGGTGTACGGCCCCTTGCACGTCAGCTCGCCGACGGTGCCGTCGGGCAGCTCGGTGAGGCCGTTCGGGTCGAGGATCTTCATCTCGTCGAGCGACGACAGTGGCGTGCCCACGGTGGTGCGCCGCGCCAGCTCGGGGGCGTCCCAGCGCGACATCGTCAGCAAGCCTTCGCCCATGCCGAAGAGCTGCCCGACCTTCACGCCCAGCGCCTCGACCGAATCGAAGAGCGCATCGCTCGGCTTGGCGCCGGAGAGGATGACGCGCTTCAGCGATCCCTTGAGCGACGGGAGCACCTCCGGCGCGGCGACGTAGTGACCGTGGCCGACGAGGATGTCGGTGACCCGTTCCCGCGCGAGGAGCGGCGCCGAGGCGGCCATGTCGGCGGTGCCGAGGACCACCGTGGCGCCGACGCTGTGCGCCGCGTGCAGCGCGCAGACGATGCCGGCGTTGTGGATGATCGGGATGAGATGGGCGACCCGGGCGCTCGCGTCCCAGCCGAGCGCGGCGGCCCAGGCCTTGGCGTTGTACCAGTACTCGGCGTGGAAGCGCGGGATCAGCTTGGGCACGCCGGTGGTGCCGCCGGAGAGCTGGAAGACGGCGACGTCCTCGGCGTGGATCTGCGCCTGGATGTCGTCGACCAGCGTGCGCGCCACCGCGGGCGCAATGTCGGCGCCGAGCGTCTCGATGCGCCGGGCGCGCGCGTCGTTCTCGTCGTGATCGCCGATGGCCAGCACGTGACGCAAGGTCAGGTGCTCCCTGGCGTGATCGAGGGCGAACTCGACGAGGTCGAACTTGGGGGTCTTCGCTTCGACCAGGTGCGCGACGGCCCCGGTGAGCTTGCTGATCTGCTCGATCTCGTACTTGCGGTGCTGCGCCAGGGTGCACACCGGCACGAGGCCCGCCTTGAGCACGGCGTACCAGCCGAGGATCGCCTCGTAGCGATTGTTCACCTGGAAAAGCACCGGCTCGCCCGGGCGCAGGCCGAGGCCGTGCAGACCGGCGGCGATCCGATCGGCGCGCTCGTCGAGCTGCCGGTACGTGAGCGTCCCTTCGACGCTGACGACGGCCGACGCATCCGGCGTTGCCTGGGCGGCGCGACGAAGCTCGTCGGCGATGGTGCGCGTGCCCCAGAAGCCGGCGGCGCGGTAGCGAGCGGCGTCCTCGGGGCGATACTGCGGAACGCGAGCGTCAGCGGACTTCATGGTGCGTGCGAGGCCTCGGTGAAGGACACGTCGTCGACGCGGCCGGAGACGACCGCGGCAGCCAGGTCGGAGCGGAAAGCGGCCGACGCCTCCGCGATCACGGTGACAGAGGGGGAGCGCAGCTTCACGCGCTCGGCGAAGTCGAGCCGGTCGAGCACCCGCTCGCGGTCGTTGGGGCCGTGGATCCAGTAGCGAGTGACGCCGTTCGGCGACGTGGCGATCCCCTCGAGGAGCGCGTCGGCTTCCTTCGACCAGCCGCCAGCGAACGTGCACTCTACACGCTCCGTCCCCGGTTCCTGCGCGCTGGCAGCGGCGACG
>JAMFST010001423.1 GCA_026225435.1 Labilithrix luteola | reverse complement strand
GAGCGCGCGACGCTGCGGGCGTCGAAGGAGGCGCTGCGTCGACGTCTGTACGCCGGCGACGATCGCGTCGTGCGCGACCGCGTCCTGGCGGCGATGTCGGCACACTTTTCCCGCTGGCGCGGCTGACGGATCAGGCGCGCGGTACGAGCACCTCGAGCAACGAGGCGAAGAAGGCCTCCCGGCCGCGCCCATCGGGGATGGCGGCCGGGGCCTCGACGCGCAGGCGGAGGAAACCGAGGTACGCCGCATAGGCGAGCAACGCCTGTCGCCGTGCCGCGGCCTTGGTCGATCCGAGACCGCGGTAGCAAGCGTCGAGGTAGGCGATGCGGCGCTCCGAGACCCGCGCGAGCGCCTGGGCGACGACCGGATCCGACGCCGACGCGCCGAGCGCCACGTGGATGCGCCAGGAAGACTCGGAGGCGTTGGCCGTGTGGATCAAGCGGACCAGCCGCTCGCGGGGAGAGCCGAGCGTCTCCAGGTGGGCGATCACCTTGGTGGTGTACTGCTCCTCCCAGCGCACCAGCGCCGCCGTGAGCAGCGTTTCGCGGCTGGCGAAATGCCAGTAGAAGCTCCCCTTGGTTGCGCCCAGCTCGCGAGCGAGCGCCTCGACCGACACCGCTGCGACCCCACCGCGCTCGAGAGAAACGAGCGCCGCGTTCTCCCAGTCGGCCGCGGTGAGGGAGCGCGCGGGAGCGGCTTGCTTCGTCTTCGCCATGTGCCGGCGACGTTACCATACGCATACGTATGGACAAATCCGCGCGCGGCCCTAGACTCCGCCATACGCACCCGTACGGAGGCACCCATGAAGAACATCCATCGACGCGAGATGACCGCCACGCCCGAGCAGATTCGCCCCTGGATCGAGGCAGGCTTCACGGCGACGGCGCGTGACCCTTTTCCCCGCGACGTGATCCGCAACTGGCGCAAGAACCCGCCGGGAGCCGATCCACTCGCGTGGATCCCCGAGGTCACGCGCGTCGGCCACGGCCCCTTCACCTTCCGCTTCGAGTCCTGGGACGGCGCGCGCTGGCGGGTCCGCGTCGAGACCCCCGGCTACGAGGGCTGGCACGGCTTCGACCTCCAGGAGACGCCCGGCGGCTGCCGGTTGACGCACACCCTCGAGCTACGTCTCTCCGCTCCCCGCCAGCTCCTCTGGACGCTCTGCTTCGCCGCCGTCCACGACTGGGCCGTCGAGGCGACCTTCGACCGCCTCGAGGAGGCACTGCGCACCGGCGCAATGCCAACCGTCACCACCCGCCCGCTCCCCTGGCTCGCCGCCCGCGGCATGGCCCTCACCCGCGGCCTCGCCCAGCTCCGTTCGCGCCACGCAAAAATCGCCTAGCGCAGATCCCTCGGCAGCTCGCGCGCGCCCCCCCGCGAAGGGGACAGGTGTGGCGGCGAAGACCGGAAACAGCGGGTGGGGAGGCGGTCGAGCACGGGCGCAGGCAGAGCGCCCGCGCCCCTTTGCGGACTTTCGCGGCGCGTCGCCGGAGCCCGCGCGCAGACTGCCTCACCAGAGCGTTATTTGCGGCCGTCGGCGTTCTCCAACCTTCACCAAGCTACGTCCCGATCGGCATCGCAATCGAAGTCCGGTTCCACGACCCGCCATCATCACTCTCGGGCCCGCGGTCCTCCCCCGCCGAGCCAAAGAAGTCGAGCAGCTCATCGCGCTTCGCCTCGGCATCCGCGCGCCCCATCTCGATGAGCTGCCGGCAGAACTCGCCGTCGAACAGCAGATAGCTCGCGAGATCCGCCTCGTCCCCCTGCCCGGTATCGAGCAACGAGAAGAGCCGCTTGGCGACGAAGGCATCCCCGCGATAGCGCCCGCGCCGCACGTGGTCGCTCGCCAGCCGCCCGATGTCCTCCGACGGCCGCGTGGTCATGCAGTTGACGTAGCGGTAGGTCGGCGCCCCTCGCTCACGCGCCGCACGCGACATCTGCTCGCCGAAGGCCGGCCCGTACGCGCTGCGCCCGTCGGCGAGCACGTCGTTCAAGCGACGGAGCAGCTCGATGTCGACGTCGATGTGGTCGAGGAGAAAGGCGTTCAGGATCTTGCCGAGGAGGAACGCCGCGCCCGGTGCTCTTCGCTCCGGCGGCGCCCCTTCGTTGATCTGCCGGCCGACCACCTCGCGCGAGCTGCCGACGGCGAAGATGTGCGTGGCGCCGAGACGGAGCGCCGGCGCGATGGGCGTGTTCTGCCGCAGGCCGCCGTCGAGATAGAGCTCGTCATCGATCTGCACCGGCGGGAACAGCATCGGGATCGCGGCGCTGGCGAGCGCGTGCTGCGGCCCGATGTGATCGGCGCGGAAGAGGGTGCGCGGCGGCGAGGTGGCCGGCACGGTCGAATCGGGCGAGGTCTGCATGAAGACCACGGTGCGTCCGGTGGACACCTCGGTGGTCGAGATGCACAGCGCCCGCAGCTGGCGCTTTCGCAGCGAGCGGGTCACCGCGCGCCAGCTGATCTCCTTGGTGACGAGATCGGCCATCGGCGTCACGTCGAAGAGGCCGGCCCCCTTTCCGCCACCGCCGAGGAGCAGGCGCGGGATGCTGATCATCTGGCGCATGCCGAAGCCGAGGACCTTGGGGATCTCGAGGTTGGTCCACAGCTCCACCAGGCGGCGGACGCCGAGCACCGGATCGGCCAGGTGCGCGGCGAGGAAAGACGCGTTGATGGCGCCGACGCTGGTGCCGCAGAGGATGTCGACCGGCGGAGGCGCGCCGCGCAGGCGGGTCAGCTCGTCGAACACGTACCAGAGGACGCCGACCTCGTATGCGCCGCGCGCTCCACCTCCGGAGAGGATGACGGCCAGACGGCGGTTGCCGCCCGGCGTGGATTCGCGGGCGATGGGTAGACGATCGGTCATGCCAGGTGAGATTCCTCGAGGTTCGTTCCGCTGGGCGCGCCGCTGTCACCGGGCACGTGCCCCAGCAGCCGCGCCACGCGCGGACGCTGGGTGAAGAGTCGTCGCAGCCGGATCTCGTGGATCCCCTCGGCCAGCTGCACCGCGTGGTCGACGGCGCGTTGCCGGGCGAGCGGCGCCTGCGGGGAGCCGGCGATCTCCAGCGCCTCGGCGGATAGCGCGCGGATCTCGAGGCCGTACTCGCACCCTTGCAGCGTCTCGACGGCACCGAGCGCCGTCGTCGCCAGCAGCGTGGCCGCGTGCAGCTCGCCGATGGTGGCGCGCGCCGAGGCCTCGAGGGCCAGGCCGTAGAAATGGAAGCTGGTCAGCGCCTGGTGCTCGGCCGCGCGACGCGCCTCGAGGGCGCACTCGGTGGCAAGGAGGGCATCTCCGCTCGCCACCGCCAGCGCCGCCGCCACCACCGCCGCGTGCGTCGTCTCGTAGGCGTTGCTCGTCGCCGCGTTGAGCGCGCGCGCGTCGCGCAGGAAGCTGTCGGCCGAGGCGAGGTCTCCGGCCTCGAGGTGCGCCTCGGCGGTCGCCAGCAAGGTGCCGGTGCGCGTGTCCTGATCGCCGTACCGCTCGTGAGCGTCGCGGGCGCGCCGCAGGTAGGCGAGCGAGCGAGGCGAGTCGCCGAGGAACGAGTACGCGTAGCCGATGGTGGTGAGCGTCTTGGCGAGCTGGAAGCGGCCGCCGATCGACAGATCGATCTGGATCGCCTCGAGCGCGAGCGCCACGGCGTCCTCGTAGCGCCCCTGGACGATCATGGCGAAGGCGAGATCGTCCTTGGCCCGCGCCTCTTGCCGGCGCGAGTTGGTCTTGCGGAAGACCGCCACCGCCTCGACGTAGGCGTCGACCGCCTCGCTCACGCGACCGACGCGACGCAGGAGCACCCCGCGCGAACGGAGCACGTCGGCGCGCACGCGTTGCGGCACGTGGACCTTGCCGCGAGCCTCGCAGGCCGCGAGCGCGCGATCACAGGCGGCGAGAGCGCCCTGCACTTCGCCGAGCTCGCGCAGGAACTCGCTCACCAGCGCGAGCGCCTCGATCTCCATCGGGACCAGCCCGCTCGATTTCGCCACCTCGGCGGCGCTCTGCGCCAGCGGCAGGCCGCGCGCCAGGCGCCCCTCGTCGAGATCGAAGCGCGCCGTGCGCACCAGCGCGAGACAGGCGGCGCGCGCCGTCCCCAGGCGACCGGCGAAGCGCCGCAGCTCGCCCAGGTGGTCGATGCGATCGCGCCGCCGCCCGAGGACGCGGAAGATCGTCTCCAGCGCCTCGAGCGCGGGGAGCCGCCGCGGATCGTCGTCCGGTAAGTGGGCGAGCGCGCGGCGGAAGTACCGGATGGCCAGCGTCATCTGGTAGCTCGATCGGGCCGCGTTGGCCGCCTCCAGATAGAAGTGCGCCGCCCGCGCCCCCGCCTCGCCGCGCGCCAGGTGCCGCGCCACGATGGCCGCCGACAGCCCGCGCCCGAGCGAGGTCTTGGCCAGGTGCTCGCCGAGGGTGAAGTGCATGGCGATGCGCCGGTTCGCGCCGAGCAGCGAGTAGGTCACGTCCCGGGTCAGCGGATGGCGAAAATCGAGCGCGTCGCCCTTGCGATCGCAGATGCCGCGGGCGCAGAGACGCATCGTCGTCTCCTCGTCGGCCAGCCGCTCCAGCACCGAGAGATCGCCGATTTCGAGAGGTCCACCGGCGATGGCCAGCCACTCGACGACGCCGCGCTCCGCCTCGGGTAGCTCGCGCACGCGGTCGGACAGCAGCTGATCGAGCGTGGAAGGGAGCTCCTTGCCGCCGATCCCGCCCGACTCCGGGCGCACCAGCGCGTCCTCCTTCTGCTCGATGGCGCCGCGCTCGATGAGCGCGTCGATCATCTCGAGGAGGAAGAACGGGTTGCCACCGACGCGCGGCACCAGCTCGGCGCACACCTCGCGCGCGCCCGAGCGGACGGCGAAGCGATTCTCCACCAGCCGCACCTGCTCGTCGGGCGTGAGACCGCGGAGCTCGATGCGAACCTGCCCCTCGAGCACGGCGGCGATTCGCTCGTCCGGCCGGGTCACCAGCACCAGCAGGATGGGCAGCGGGTCGCGCCGCAGCTTGGTGAGCTCGCCGAACAGCTCGAGGCTCGCCTTGTCCGCCCACTGCAGGCCGTCGATCACCAGGACGAGCGGCTGCTCGAGCGCCAGCGCGGCGAGCAGCATGCGCACGCCGTTGACGACCAGCTTCTTGCGGTAGTGGGCGTCGTCGTCGTCGCCGCCGCGGGCAAGCTGCCGGTTGGTGGCCAGCTCGGCGAGGCGCGCCACCATCGGGTTCGACGCGTCCCCTTGCGCCGCGCCGCCACCGACCGAGGCGATGCGCGCCGCCACGTCGGTGAAGGGCTCGTCGGCCGTCGCCTGCACGATGTCGCGCACCAGATCGGCGACGCTGGAGAACGGGACCTCCATGCGCGAGGGCGAGCACTCGACCCGCACCAGGCGCGCGTGCGGCGGCAGCTCGTTCACGAACGTCGCGGCGAGCGCGGTCTTGCCGATCCCGAGCTCGCCGGTCACCGCGCGCACGGTCATGGCGCCGGCGCCGCCGCTGGCGTTGACCGCCTCGTGGAAGGCGGCGTTCAGATCCGCCTTCTCCGCGTCGCGCCCGACCAGATCGCTCGACCCGCCGGCGGCGTGCTCGCGCTCCTCGCGCGAGAGGCTGCGCTCGAGCGCGTAGATGCGCATGTTGGGCGGCAGGTTCTTCATCCGCAGCCGCTCGTCGAGCGACAGGGTCGGCGCGTCCCCCCAGACGAACTCGCGCCGCACCAGGCGGTACACGCCGCCCGCGACCCAGGTGGCGTGCAGCGGCGTCGCGCCGGTCACCACCTCGGCGAGGTAGCTGGCCGGGTCGTGCAGCTGGAAGCGCACCAGGTTCCCCTCCGGATCGCGCGTCCCCGAGGCGATGCCGCGGACGATGCCGATGGCCGCGCCGATCTCGATGGGCACGTCGTCGCGGAAGCCGGCGATGGCCTCGTGGGTCTCGAGCGCCAGCGACACCGCGTCGAGCGCCGCTTGCGCCGGCTTGCCACCGAGCCCGGCGACCGCCTGCGCCTCCTCGTCTCCGTGGAAGCTCCAGCGCATCTCGCGCTTGTAGGCCATGTCCCCCAGCATGGTCCGCAACCGCTCGAGCGCGCGCCCCACCTCGGCCCGCGCCCTCTCGGACATTTCTACATGCAAACCGCGCAGCTTGAGGGTGACGAGCGCCACGTGGCGCACCTCGCGCGGGCCCTGGGGGATCGCCCGGGCCAGCGCCGCGTTCACCTCCGACAGGTCGATGGGCACCGACGTCCCCGGCGCGTTGGCGCTCCCGCCGTAGCCGCCGCCGAAGGGGCTCATCGACGGCGCCGACATCTCGATCGCCGACAGGGCCATCGGCGCTGCCGCCTGGGTGCGGAACTCGAGCGGCCGCGAGAGCACGTCGGCGTCGGCCTCGGCCTGTGACGGCTCGCGCCCGCCCGGCCGGGTCACGTCCCGTCGCACCAGCTCGACGATGGTCGCTTCCAGGCGCGCCGCGTCCACCAGCTCCTGGGCCACCAGCGCGACGCGCGCCACCGAGCCGGCCAGCTCGCGCCCCGTCTGGAACCGCTCCGCCGGCCACGGCGAGAGCGCGCGCATGGTGATCGCCTCCAGCTCCGCAGGGATGTCGGTCACGTAGGTCGAGGGCGGCTCGACGATCCCCGAGCGGACGATGTCGAGCAGCGCCTCCCCTCCGAGACCGCCGTGCAGCGGCCGCCCCGCCAGGCACTCCCACATGATGACGCCGAGCGAATACAGATCGCTCCGCCGGTCGACCTTCTCCGCCCGCGCCTGCTCCGGGGACATGTAGCGGAACTTTCCCTTGAGGACGCCTTCTTCCTCCTTCACCTCGCGCGCGCTGGCGATGCCGAAGTCGGCGATCTTCACCGCCCCGTCGAAGGACAAAAGGACATTCTGCGGCGACACGTCGCGGTGGACGATGTCGAGCGGCGTGCCCGTCTGGTCCTTCTTCTCGTGGGCGTAGTGCAACCCCTTGGCCGCCTCGGCGATGATGAAGGCGACGACCCACGGCGACAGCCGCACCCCCTTGTGCTTCGCCCCCTCGAGCAAGGTGCCGAGATCCGGCCCCTCGACGTACTCCATCGACAGCAGGTGCCCCTGGTCGCCGGCGTCGAAGAACTCGTAGACCTGGACGACGTTGGGGTGATTGAGGCTGGTCGCCAGCCGCGCCTCGTCGAGGAACATCACGCGGAAGCGAGACGAGCGCCCGTACGAGGGGAGGATGCGCTTGACCACCAGCACCTTGCTGGTCCCCTCGGCGCCCCGCTTCTCGGCGAGGAACACCTCCGCCATGCCGCCAGACCCGAGACGTTTCTTGATCTCGAAATGAGCCAGGTGGGTCGGTGTGGTCCCGGGAAGGCCAGAGCCCGACTGGTCCCCACCCGCGACGCTCCCGTATCCCCCGCCGGTATTCGGCGCGCCCGCAGATCCGCCCGCGCTGGCGTCGGCGCCCCCTGACGGCGGTGGAATACTCGAATTCGTCCGCACGGAGGGCCCCGGTCACTCTAGCGCCGCTCTGGGGGTCGCGTGTACTCTCGATAGCCTTGCAAGGACTTCCCCAACCGAGTGCGCAGGGGGCGTTGGGGAAGACTCCCCTGCCGCAACTGCTCGTCTACGTGCTCGAGCGGCAGCTTCACGGCACCTTGCAGCTGCGCGCGCCCTCCGGGGAGACCGCCACGATCTTCGTCGTCCGCGGATTTCCCGCCAAGGCGAAGGTGAAGGATCCCATCGGCCGCCTCGGCGAGCTGCTCGCGTACGAAGGGCTGATGGGCGAGGAGGGGCTGGCGCGGGCGCAGGTGCGCTTCGACGAGCAGGTCGCCGCTGGCAATCCCAAGCTCGCCGGGCAGACCTACCTCGAGATGGGCCTCATCGACGAGGCCACCCTGCGCATCGGACTCG
>JAMFST010001422.1 GCA_026225435.1 Labilithrix luteola | reverse complement strand
TCACCGGAGCGGCGAGCGGTATCTATCCCGGGGCACTCCCCATCGACGAGTCGGTGACGCTCGACGTCGCCTTCGCGAACATTCAGAAGCTGATCGCGTACATCGCTACGATCAAGATGCCGAATGGCGTCAACCCGCGCTTCTTGAAGGTGAAGAAGCTGATGGTGCCGCCGGCCCTCATGGCGCGCGCTCAGCAACTCACGAATGCGCGGTACATCGCGCAGACGGCCGGTGAAGGGGCCGGCTCGGGCGACGTCGAGGCGATCATCCGCAACTGGGGCTTCGGCCAGCCGGTCGAGGTGCAGGAGTTCGCGACGCAGAACGCAGCGGACGCCACGAGCTACTACGTCATCACCGAGCAGATGGCGTCGACGCAGCTGGGCGCGTTCGTCTACGTCGACCGGGAGCCGTTCCGGACCACGTACTACACGGGTCAGGGCGGCGGAAACGGCGTCGACGCGTGGCTCGATCGTGCGAACGAGCTCGAGTGGCACCTCAAAGGTCGAAACGTGGCTGGCTACGGCCACCCGTACGGGATTTTCAAGGGCAAGGGCACCTGAGAGCTTCGCGGCAATCCCGCCGCGACGGGATCGTGGTCGCCCGTTCGTGACCACCTCTCCACCCCACGTGTCCGCGGAAAACCGCGGCCGTGGGGTCGAGGCGTTGAACCCATGCCCGCGTACCTCAGCCTCGCCGACTTCAAGCTCCGGACGGTCATGCCGTCGGGGGACGTCGACGCCGTCGAGGCGGACACGCCGGGCTACACGCTCGCGCGCCTGACCGCGCAGAGCGCGTGGATCGACGCGCGACTGCGCAAGCGGTACGCGGCCCCGTTCGTCCAGCCCTACCCCGAGACCATCCTCGACTGGCTCACCAAGATCGTCACGCTCGAGATGTACAAGAAGCGCGGCGCTGACCCGGCGGACCAGTCGATCGTGGACATCAAGGAGGACGCCGTCACCGCCAAGGCGGAGATCAAAGAGGCGGCGGACAGCGAGGTCGGTCTCTTTGACCTACCCCTCGACGACACGATCGGCGCGACCGCGATCGCCCACGCCAACCCGCTTTCGTACTCTGAGGCCGGGCCCTACGAGTGGCCGATTCGTCAGGCGGAGGCTGCTCGCCGTGGCCGCTGAGATCCTCACCACATGGGCGACGCAGGTGCGCGGGCTGCGCGCCATGGCGCTCGAGTCCGCGCGCCAGGCGGCCCCGCTCATCGAGGTGGCGCTCCGAGCGACGGCGTCCGCCGGCACGACGCCGGATGGCGTGGCATGGCCGGCGAAGAAGGACGGCGGGCGCCCGCTCGTCAACGCCGCCAAGGCGATTACCGCGGCGCCGCTCGGCGGCACGGTCGTGGTCACCCTCCAGGGCGTCGAAGTCATCCACCACTACGGCACCAGCCGCGCGCCCAAGCGCACGATCATCCCCGAGCGCGGGGGCGGCGTGCCGAAGGTCGTGGCGGCCGCGGCGCTGGCCGGCTCGCAGCTCGCGTTCGCGAAGCTGACGCGAGGTGGCTCATGACCACGCCGAACACCGCCCCCTCGCTGGTGGCGCAGCGCATGCGCGACTTCTTCACGGCGAAGAGCATCACCGCCAACGTCGTCGTCGGCTGGCGCGAGCCCGGCAAGCGCATCAACCAGGGGCCGGGCCAGGCGAACCGCGTGGTCATCACCCCCGGCGACGACGCCGGCAACGGCGGACGCCTCGTCGGCACCCGCAAGATGACCACCAACCCGGCGCCCATCGCGACGTTCGCGGCGCTCCTCACGTTCTCGGTGTGGGCGCACGACCCCACGAACCCCAACGACGAGGAGCTCCAGATCGTCGCCACGTGGCAGCTCCTCGAGAACGTCCTCCGCGCGCTCCGCTGGACGGTGCAGGCGGACGCGAAGACGCAAGAGCAGGTCCCCGTGAAGTGGACCAAGCCGGTCGATCGCAGCTTCGGGCGCGAGCTGTCGTTTCAGCTCGTCGTCTCGGGACCCCTCTTTGGGGAAACGTACAACGTCGTGATGCCGACGGTTATCTCGCCGCCGACGCCACCGGAGACCTGACATGCCCCCTGTCCCCTCAGTCGTCATCAACCAGCAAGACGGGAACCTCGGTGGTGCGTCCCCGAGCGACACCGGGATCCTCGCGCTCATCGGCCCCGCGGCGAGCGGCGCGATCGACCTTCCCTCGGCCTACACGAGTGGCACGAAGGCGCAGACGGCGTTGGGCAACGGCCTGCTCACCGAGTCCTGCAACTACGTCATCTCGGTCGCCAAGAAGCCGGTCATCGCCGTCCGTTCCCACGGGTCCACGGCGGGCACCTACGGCGCCGTGACGAACACTGGCGAGGGCACGTCGGCGCCGGCGGCGGGGGCAACGGCTCCGCTCGATGACTACGACGTCGAGGTCACCTTCGTCACCGGTGGAGCGCTCGGCACCGCGGGCATCACCTACACCTACTCGCTCGACGGCGGCCAGCTCGTGAGCGCCGTGCAGGCGCTCGGGACCGCGGTGACGCTGACGATTCCCAACAGCGGCGTGTCCTTCGTCCTCGGCACGGCCGCGGAGACCGTGCTCGCCGGGCAGACCATCGCCTGCAACACCATCGGGCCGCGTCAGACCACCGGGGACCTCGCCACGTCGCTCGAGGCGCTCCAGCGGACGAAGTCGCCCTGGGAGGCGGTGCTCCTCGTCGGTATCGACGCGACGGCCGCGGTCGTGGGGCAGCTCGAGCAGTGGCTCATCAGTCTCGAGGCCATGGGGCTCTTCAAGAGTGCAGTCATCTGCGCTCGCCCCCGCGAGCTCGGGACGGAGACCGACGCCGCCTATCTCCAGGCGATGTCCGGGATCTTCAGCTCGGTTTCGTCGACGCACATCGTCGCCGGCGCGGACGGGGGAGCGCGGACCAGCACCCTCACGGGGCTCACGCAGTACCAGTCGACCGGGGTCTACGTCGCAGCGGTCGGCATGTCGGTCGACGTCTCGGTCGACCCGGCGGAGGTCGACCTCGGTGCGGTACCGAACTGCGACATCGACGACGACAACAACAACCCGCTGTACCACGACGAGCAGACGGATCCGGGCCTCGACGACATCCGCCTGACGACGCTCCGATCCATCCCCGGAAAGCAGGGCGCGTTCATCACGAACGCGAACCTGCTCTCTCCGTCCGGGAGCGACTACGTCTACTGGCAGCACATCCGCGTGTGGAATGCGGCGTGCGAGATCATCTTCGGTGCGCTCTTCACGAAGATGTCGAAGGGCGTCCGCACCAAGTCGGCGCCGGACCCCGTCACGGGCGAGCTGTACATCCTCGAGGCAGATGCGCAGCTGATCGAGGGCTACGTGAATGCGCAGCTCGCGACCGGGATGAAGGGGCGCGTCACGCAGATCAAGTGGTCGATGTCGCGCACCGACGACCTGAGCAC
>JAMFST010001421.1 GCA_026225435.1 Labilithrix luteola | reverse complement strand
GGTGCGCAGCGCTTCGTAGGTGAAGCGAAGCTCGAGAAACCCGAGGTGACGCCCCTGGAAATGGAAGTGGAGCGTGTCGGCGGTGGCGACGGCGACGACGGCGAACGCGCCGGCGACCGCGCTCACGACAGGGCTCGCCTTGCCGAAGGTGAGGGCGTGCACGACCGTGGCGAAGGCCCACGAGGTGACCCCCAGCACCAGCGCCCAGGCGACCACCGAGGTGACCGGAGCGTGGCCCCAGGTGAAGAACGTCTGCAGGAGCGCGGCGAGCAGCCCGGCAAGGGCATGCCCGACGAGGACAGAGCCGCCGCCGGCGCGAGAGCCGGCCGGCGGGGGCGCGGCGGGCTCGTTCGCAGCCACGGCGCCAGGTTACCCTGACGGACTCACGCGACAAAAGGAAGAAAGGCCCCCGGAGCACACGGCTCCGGAGACCTCTCGGGTCACGTCACGCCCCCCTCACGTCACGCGAGGAGCGAGGCCGTCTTCAGTTGAAGATGTAGCCGAGGCGCAGGTACTGCATCACGACGGTGAGCTGGGTCTTGGCGGCGCCAGTACCGTTCTGGGTGATGATCTCGGCGTCGAGCGCGGAGCCGAGAACCAGCGGAGCGCGGAAGGGCGCGTACCAGAAGGCGACGCCCGGCTCGAAGATGAGCGTGGTGAACACGCGCTCGGGGGCGAGTGAGCCGACCATGGTGATCTCCGGTCCGATGGCGAACGGGAGTTTGTCGATGACCATGTACTGGACGGCGAGAATGAGGTTCGAGTTGAACTTGTTGTTCACCGTGGCGGTCGGAGGGTTGGCGCCCGTCGAGAGGTTGCCATCCGACGATCCGTTGCCGTTCCAGGTGAAGGACCCGCCGATACCGACGAAGGTATGGTCCGCGACGGTGGCCGCGGCGAGGACGGAGGGCGTGGCGCTCACGCCGCCGAGGAGGCCGAACAGGCCCTGGCGGAACATGATCGGCTCCTCCGCGGGAGCCTTCTCGAGACCCTGCTTCGGGCGGGTGTCCGGCGGGGGCTCCACGACGACCAGCTGGGGCGCGCCGTTGGCGGTGGTGGTCGTCGTCGCGCCGGCCGCGGGCGTCGCGGTCGTCGTCGTCGTGCTCGCGCCGGCTGCCGGGGGCGGCGCGGCGTCCTGCGCGAAGGCGGTGGAAGACAGTGCAGCACAGATACCGACGGTGCAGCAGACGATTGCAAGACGTGCCATGTGCGACTCCACGAGTTGACGTTTTAGTAATGCCGTTTGTCCGAGCGGGAGCCGGACGAGTCGTCTCCTCCGAACTCGAGTCTCGACTAACGCCGATGAGTCGAGGCGGCCGCTGCGCCGCGGGGCGAGATGCCCTGCTGCGCGTCGGCGGTTCCTGAGCGAGAAAAACACTCCATCAAGATGAGGATGCGGGAGCCATTAGTGAACGACTCGCCGGTTCAGGTCAACACAGTTGTCGACGTGAATCAGATTATCGTTGACGAACGTTAGTCAGTTTGCGTCATGAAATTGTGTCGCGCGCCGCGTCATTCCATCGCCAAACATGACGCGGCGCGAAATTACATATTACGAACGTCAGCCGAAGTTCGTAGGAAAGCGATCTCGCTGCGTGAACTCCAGCATCCAGCCCGGGTACTCGGGCGGAAGTTGGGAGACGGCATCGAGCGCGGCGATGTCCTCGGTAGTCAACTTGAGGGTCGTGGCGGCGATGTTGTCCTGCAGCTGCGTCTCGTTCTTCGCACCAATGATGATGGTGGTGACCACCGGCTTGGCCAGCAGCCAGGCCAGAGCCACGCGGGCCACCGACACGCCGTGGGCGTCGCCGACCTTCTTCATCGCATCGATACAGTCGAAGGCGCGCTCCTTGTCGATCGGTGGGAAATCGAAGCTCGCGCTCCAGATCACGACCGGCGATCGTGTAATAAGCCTGCAGGGATTCGAAACGGCCAATTCCCTGTTTGGCGGAGATGCCATTGGCGGTGGCGATCTGCCAGGCAGCGAAGTTCGAGCAACCGAGGTAACGGACCTTGCCGGCGCGCACCACGTCGTCGAGCGCGCGCATGGTCTCGTCGAGCGGGGTGACGGGGTCGAAGCTGTGGACCTGGTAGAGATCGAGATAATCGGTCCCCAGGCGGGTGAGGCTGCCGTCGATCGACGCGACGATGTGCCGGCGCGGAGAGCCCCTGGTCGTTGGAGCCGGGGCCGACGCGGCCGCGCACCTTGCTGGCGAGGATGACCTCCGTGCGCTTGGCGCCGAGCGCCTTGCCGAGGATCTTCTCCGACTCCCCTTCGCAGTACACGTCCGCGGTGTCGAAGAAGTTGATCCCCGCGTCGATGGACAGGTTCACCAGCCGATCCGCTTCTTCCTGCGGGGTGCGGGCGCCGTTTTACTCCGCGCGATGTCGCGCGTGGTACGGACCACAGGCAGGTACGGTAAAGATGAATCCCTTCGAGCGCGCATCTCACCTCGAACGAGTCGACGACGCTCTGCACGGGGTGGTGCCGCCCGGGTGGGCCACCGGCCGCGGCGCCTTCGGGGGCCTGGTGCTCGGCTACCTGGTGAAGGGGATGGAGCTGCACGAGGCGCTCCCCGGCCGGCGCGTGCGCACCTTCACGGGCGACGTGCTGAGCGCGGTGCTCCCCGGGCCGGTGGTGGTGCGCGTGCGGACGCTGCGGCAGGGGAAGCACCAGTCGAACGTGCAGGCGATCCTCGAGCAGGAAGGGCAGATCGTGGCCACCGGCTCGGCGGTGATGAGCGGCACGCGCCCGTCGGGGATGGAGCCCTTCGCGCAGATGACGGCGCCCGACCTCGGCGAGCTGCCGGTGATGCTCGCGCCCGCCGGGCCGCACTTCGACGAGCTCTACGAGCTTCGCTCGCACTGCCATGTCCCCTTCACCCGCGCGGGCGATCCGTCGATCGAGGGGACGCTGGCCGAGCGGGGGGAGCGAAGCGCGCCCTTCGATGCGGCCGCCATCACCGCTCTGCTCGACGGCTGGTGGCCGGTGCTGCTGCAGACCTTCGATCAGCACCGGACGATGGCCACGGTCGCCTTCACCGCGGAGTACCTCCTCGATCCGGCGAGCCTGCCGCGCGATGCGCGCTTCGCCATGCGGGCGCGGGCCGTCGCCGGGCGCGAAGGGTTCGTCGTCGAGCTGCGCGAGCTGTGGTGTGGCGTGGAGCTGGTGGCGCTGAACCAGCAGACCATGGCGCTACTTCGCTGAGGGCTCCGTCGCCGCGGCGCGCTCGATGTACTTCTTGACGGTGCGGCGATCGAGCCCGGTGCGCCGGGCGACCTGCTCGTAGGTGCCGAGCTCGAGGTGGAGGGCGGCGCAGTAGCGCGCGAGGAGCGCCGAGGCGTCGAGGGTGCCACCGTCGGTGAGGTCGAGCAGCTGGCCGTGGCGGCTGCGCGCATCGCCCGTCCTGCCCTCGGCGCGCGCGACGGTCACCTCCGCCTCGTAGCTGCCGCGCAGGAGCACGCGGCGGACGCACTGTTCCAGCTCGCGTACATTTCCCGGCCAAGCGTAGGCGCGATCGAGCGTCTCCTGGATCACGGCGCGCGCCTCGTCGACCACCGGGAGCTGATCGGCGCCGACGATGCGGCGGACGATCACCGAGAGGAGCAGATCGAGCTCGGTGGGATCCTCGGCGAGGCGCTGGCGCAGCGAGGGGAGCTCGATGACGTCGGACGACAGGCGGTAGTAGAAGTCGTCGCGAAAGCCCGCCTGACGGCGGCGGCTGCGCCGGCCGAGCGCGCGATGAGTGGCGGCGATGACCCGCCCCTCGAAGCGCACCGTCTCGTGCATCCCCACCGGCGAGAAGGTCCGCTCCTGGAGCACGCGCAGCAGCTTGATCTGCGTGGGGGTCGACGTCTCGCCGATCTCGTCGAGGAAGATGGCGCCGTGGGGGCTCGAGCGGGCGAAGACGCCGAGGTGCGTCTCGAGCGCCCCGGTGAAGGCGCCGCGCTTGTGGCCGAAGAGCTCCGATTCGAGCAACGCGTCGGGGTACTGCGACAGGTTGATCGCGAGAAACGACTCGG
>JAMFST010001420.1 GCA_026225435.1 Labilithrix luteola | reverse complement strand
TCCCTCGCCAGCCTCCCCCCGTCCACGGCGAGGAGCTCAGCGACGCACTCCGCGCTTCCCGCCACGGCCGCGGCGGCGCCGAGCGGGGACAGGTTCTTTGCAAACACGCCAGCGTTGGCGCCCTTGGCCAGGAGTTCGCGCACCAACCGAGCGTTGCCCTTGTAGCACGCCAGAAGAAGCGGCGTCGCCCCAAACGTGGGCTCTCTAGCGTCGGGCTCGGCCCCCGCGTCGGTGCCACCATCGTCGTCGCCCGCGCCGGTGAGCGCGCCGTTGTCGGTCGCGTTGTCCGGATCGTCGAGGGCGATGACCTGGCGGATGTGCAGACTGGCGAACAGATCGGTCAGCGACGCGTCACTGGTCGAGAACGTCACCTGCCCGTTCGCGGTGGTCGCGCCCTGGATGGTCCGCAGGTACGGCGACGACGTGCGCGTCGCCGAGGCGATGGTGTCCCCCGCCGCGAGCGCCTCGGTCTCCGCGTTGTCGGCGAAGGTGATCGACGTGTCGTCCATTGCCATCGGGACCGACTGCACGGTGTGCGCGTGCGCGGCGAGCGTGCCGGAGTTGGTCTCGCCGCCGGACGAAACGCCCGACGGGATCGCCGCCGGCACCGGATCCGAGCTGCCACTCGAGCACGCCACGATCGTCGCGGCGACGGCAGCAAGGAGGGCGCCGCCGGCGGAACGTGACGTGGTCATGTGCCGCCGAGCTTACAAATTCTTAAGGAAAGCGCTACCTCACGCGGGTGGATTGCGGAAAATAACGCAGGAGGTCCTCACGGGTCCCCTGGCCCCCGCGTTCACTTCTTCACGAACTTCAGCGTCATGCGATCGCTCTCACCGATGGCGGCGAAGCGATCGTGCTGCTCCTTCGGGCCGGCGAACGACGGCGGCAAGGTCCACACGCCGTCCGGGTAGTCCTTGGTGTCCTTGGGGTTGGCGTTCACCTCCGAGGACTTCACCAGCTTGAAGCCGGCCGCCTCCACCTGCTCGATGACCCACGCCTCCGGCAGGTAGCCGTTCTTCGCGGTCACCGCCGGATCGCTCCCCTTGGGCGCGCGGTGATCCTCGATGCCGAGGATGCCGTGCGGCTTGAGCGCCTTGTGGATCTCGGACAGCCATTTGTCCATCGTGCCGGCGCGTCCGGGGACCATGTTGTGCAGCTCGCGCATGAGGATCACCATGTCGACGGAGCCGTCGAGGCCGAGCGAAGGCGCCTTGCCGTCGATCGGCAGCACCTGCACCTTGCCGTACAGCTCCGGCGCCGTGTCGAGGAACGCCTGGTAGTGGCGCGCGTTCCACGTCGAGCCGCTCTCCTCCGGGCCGTGCGGATCGCTCCCCGCGTCGATCAGCTTCCCCTTGGCGGCGAGGGTCGGCGCGAGGATCTCGGTGAACCAGCCCTCGCCCGGGTAGACGTCGATCACCGTCATGCCCGGCTGCAGACCGAAGAAGGTCAGCGTCTCGAGCGGGTGGCGGTACTTGTCGCGATCGGCGTCGCCCGGCTTGCGCTGGTGACCGGCGAGCGCCGCCTTCACCGCGGCGGGGCCCGACGCGTACTTCGTCTCGGCGAGCTTCTTCGCCTCGGTGTGCAGCTCCGGCGTCCAGCGCGCGAGCTCCGCATCGTCGGCGGCCTTCCACTTGGCCTTCTGGTCTTCGAGCTTCTGCGCCTGCTCCGCCTTCTTCTTCTCCTCCGGCGTCGGCTCGGCGACCGGAGCGGGCGGCGCCGGCGGAGTGGCCGTCTCGGCGGGCGGAGGCGGCGGCGGAGTGACCGGCTCGGGCTCGCCACCACAGGCGGCCAGGGTGAACAGCGAGGCGGCCAGGAGGCGCGCCGACACGGGCAGGTTTCGCATGGCGGCGCATCTGACCACAAACGCGGAAAGGCGCCGAGGAGTGACCTCGACGCCTTCACGTTTCCCTGCCGGACGGAATATCCGTCAGGTCGTCGAAGCGCCGCCTTCGGTCGGAGCGGCCGCGGTGGCCTTCTTGCTCGACTTCTTGCTTGTCGTCTTCGCCTGGCTCTTCGTCTCGTCCGCGCCGCCGTCCTTCGACTCGAGCGCGCCCACGAACTCGATCAGCGAGATCGGAGCGTTGTCGCCGCGACGCGGGCCGAACTTGATGATGCGGGTGTAGCCGCCCTCGCGCCCCTTGAAGCGCTTGGCCAGCTCGACGAACACCTTCTCGACGAGGTCGACCTTCTTCGTCTCTCCGCCCTTTTCGACGCGCGTACCGAAGCGCGGGAGGTAGGCCGCGACGAGGCGCTGCGCGTGGAGGCGCCGCGCCTTGTCGGCGTCCGAGAGCTTGTCCTGCGTGGTGTAGGCGACCTCACCGAGGCGCATGGCCCGGGTGATGAGACGCTCGGCCACGCGGCGCAGCTCCTTCGCCTTCGCGTCGGTGGTCTCGATGCGCTCGTGGAGCACCAGGTTCGCCGCGAGATTGCGAAACATCGCCCGACGGTGGCTGGTGTTACGACCGAACTTACGACCCGAGTTTCCGTGACGCATGACGAGATCCTTTTTCTACGAATTCGAAGGTGTGACGAGTGGGACGGCGAAGCTTCCCGCCGTCGGCCGAATCAGGCCTGTGCCTGCTGCGCCTTCCAGCGCTCCAGCATCTGGGGCCAGTTGTCGATCTTCATACCAAGAGAGAGCCCCATGTTGGCCAGGATCTCCTTGATCTCCTTCAGCGACTTGCGGCCGAAGTTCTTGGTCTTGAGCATGTCCTGCTCGGTGCGCTGGACCAGCTCGCCGATCAGGGTGATGTTCGCGTTCTGCAGGCAGTTGGCGCTGCGGACCGAGAGCTCCAGCTCGTCGACCGAGCGGAAGAGGTTCTCGTTGAGCGGCTCGTCCTCGCCACCGGCAGCGGCGTAGGTCGTCTCCTCGGTCTCTTCGAAGTTGATGAAGATCGAGAGCTGCTCCTTCAGGATCTTGGCCGCGTAGGCGACCGCGTCCTGGGGCTTCACGCTGCCGTTGGTCCACACCTCGAGCGCGAGCTTGTCGTAGTCCGTGGACTGGCCGACGCGGGCGTTCGTGACGGTGTAGTTGACCTTGCGGATGGGGGCGAAGAGCGCGTCGATGGGGATGGTGCCGATGGGCATCGTCGCCGTCTTGTTCTTGTCCGCCGGGACGTAGCCGCGGCCCACGTTGACCGTGAGCTCCATCGACAGCGGGCCCTTCTTGTCGAGCGTCGCGATGAGGTGGTCCTGGTTGAGGACCTGGAGCCCGTCGACGAGCTGGATGTCCTTCGCGTAAACGGCGCCGGGGCCTTCCTTGTCGATGCGGACGGTGTACGTCTTGGCCGTCGCCGACTTGAGGACGACTTCCTTCAGGTTCAGGACGATGTCGGTGACGTCTTCGACGACGTCGCCGATCGTGGTGAACTCGTGCAGCGCGCCTTCGATGCGGATGGCGGTGATGGCCGTCCCCTGGAGGGACGAGAGAAGAACGCGACGGAGCGAGTTGCCGAGCGTGATGCCGAAGCCGCGCTCGAGGGGCTCACAGGTGAACTTGCCGTAGAACTCCGTGAGGGTCTCGGCCTCGACCTGAATGCCGCGGGGGCGAATGAGGTCGCGCCAGTTCTTGGTAACGATGTTCATGCGTTGTCCTTCTCTCGTGTTTCCAGTTTACGCGGCCATCCCGATTCGCCTTTGAACCAACTCGCCGGCGACTCCGTGGCCCTCCCGTATGCAACCGATGCGTGATGCGAGGGCCGCTGTGCCAGCCGGCCCGTGAAACTCAGCGCGAGTAGTACTCGACGACCAGCTGCTCGCGGATGGCCGGCTCGTTGAGCTCGTCGCGGACCGGAGCGCCCTTGAAGGTGCCGAT
>JAMFST010001419.1 GCA_026225435.1 Labilithrix luteola | reverse complement strand
GTACTGGTCCGGCGCATCCGGCTCCTCGCGCGCGAAGAGGTAGAACGTCCAAGGCTTCGTTCGAAGAAGGGCAGTTCCGCACCGAAGGCGGCTTCGCGCGGATGAACAAGGTGTTCGACGGGTCGCTCGAGGCGCTGCTCGGGGCTCTGGTGGACGAGGTGTGGAAAGACGCGGGCTGAGGCGATCCTTTCCTCACATTTGCGATTTGCAAATCGTGAGCTAGAGTCAATCGCCATGTTGGCAAGGCTGAAACCTCAGGACGTCGTGGTCGCGCTCCGGTTGGCGTCGTCACGTGCTGAGTGGACGCAGGCCGAGCTCGCCAAGGCCCTTCACATCAGCGTCGGCGAGGTGAACCACGCCCTGAAGCGGCTCGCCGGTTGCCACCTGTACAATGTCCGAGAGAGGCGGGTCATCCGGGCCAGCCTTCTCGAGTTCTTGCTCGGCGGGTTGCGGTACGTATTTCCAGCGCAGCTGGGGCTGTTCGGCGAGGGGATGCCGACGGCATTCAGCGTCGCACCCCTGGCAAGGCATCTGCGGCTCGGCGATGACGACGGCGTGGTCTGGCAAACGAATGGCAGACACGCACGCGTGTCCGGTCGAGTGATCGAGCCGCTCTATCCCACCGTGCCCGACGCGGCGGCTTCCGATCCTCTACTCCACGAGTACCTCGCGCTCGCGGACGCCCTGCGCGTGGGCCGGGCGCGCGAGCGAGCCATGGCTGCGGCCGAGCTCTCGAAGCGGTTGTCGTGAGCACCCGGCGAGCGAGCGTCCGGGCGGCCATCGCGACGATCGCTCGCGCGCTGCGCGACCCGCAACGCCATCGGCGCCCTGCCGAAGGACATGTTTCATCAGCTGCGCATGGCTGGGAATAGCGCCGTTCACGATCTGTGCCAATTTGCAGCCTCATGCAGCCACCTGACGGTGGATTTTGCAGGGTCATGCCGCCAGGCGCGGGTCGAGCGACCGAGCAGTGAGAGGTTCTTTCCGATGACGGCGCTGGTCGCCGTCGGAGGGAGCCATGTCCTACCGGGAGCTGTCCATGATCGACGTTCGAGAGCTGCTCCGCCGCTGGGCGGCGGGGCACAGCATGAGGAAGATTTCGCGTGAGACCGGCACGGACCGCGGCACCGCCGGTCGGTACATCGCGATCGCCGAGCAGCTCGCGCTGCCGCGTGACCGCGAGCTGAGCGAGGCCGAGATCCACGAGGTCGCGCAGCGCGTGCAGGCACGGCCACTGCCCGATCCGAGCGCGGAGCGCCAGGCCATCGCCGAGCACAAGGCGCGCATCATCGAATGGCTCGAGGCAAAGCGGCCGTTACGCCTTCGGAAGATCCACACGCTGCTCGTGCGCGACCACGCGCTGGTGGCCAGCTACGACACGCTCCGCCGCTACGCGATGGAGGAGCTGGGGTGGCAGAAGAAGGAGCCGACGATCCTTCTCGAGGATCCGCCCCCGGGTCAGGAAGCGCAGCTCGACTTCGGCAAGATGGGCATGATGCTCGACGCCGAGAGCGGCCGCATGCGAGCGCTCTGGGTGCTCAGCCTGCAACGCCGCCAGCCTGGGAGCGACCTTCTCGGGATCCACGCCCGTCCGTCGGCACCGCGGCGAGGAGCGTAACGCGCAGCTGGAGCTCCGAGGTCTCCTTCGCCAGCGCCACATCGCTCATCGCCGCTGGCCGAGGGCGAGCGCTGAGCGGCGTCTCGTATGCAGGCGACGCTGCCGAGCCGTTCTTCGGCGCTGCGTACGCGGCGGCGAGTGTCCAGGGGCGCCACGGGAGCGTGCCGAGGTCGAGCGCCAAGGGCGACTGTATCGCCGGACCGCCGGTCGTGTTGCTGGGAGTGCTCCGGCGGGCGTACGCGCGCGCTGACTCAACGCTCGGCCTCAGACGAGGTCTCTCGTCAAGATGCCGAGATCCTCGCGCATCCACCCTCTCGCCTCGATCTGCTCGGAGAGCTCTTGAGACAGATGCGGAGCCAGGGCCACCTTCTCGATGGCAAAATCGCGGTACTCTCGGCGCTGCTCGAGAAATCGTTCGATGTGCGCCTCGGTTGCCGTCAGCGACGCGACGAGCTTGTCCGGGTTGCGCTTGGCGCTCCCGAATCGAATCACGCGCGCGTCGGCGTCCACGGCGACGAGATCGATCTCCGTGCCCTTTGCATCCCAGAAGCCGTCGATGCGATGGGACAGGTTGAATCCCGCCAGCCCCTTGCGGCTCCGTTCCTCGTAGAGCGAGGCGACGAGTCGCTCGAAGCCGTGCCCCTCGGTCTCGCGCAGGCGGTCCATGGCGCG
>JAMFST010001418.1 GCA_026225435.1 Labilithrix luteola | reverse complement strand
GCGGCCTTGCGGGACGAAGCTCGGGTCGAGGGCGAAGTCGCCGTCGGAGAGCTTGAGCATCGCGTAGAAGGCCTCCTCGCCGCGGATCTTGCCCCACGAGGCGTCGACCACGTCGCCGTCGGCCAGGTGAATCGCCCCGCTCTCCGCCCCGGCGCGGATGCCCAGCGAGCCGCTCTTGCGACCACTGGTGAGCACCTGGACGATGTCCGGCAGGCTCATCTCACGGATGCTCCCGGTCACGCCGCGCGAGGAGCGCTGCCCACCGCGACCGTCGAGCAGCGCCCGCACCTTGGCGACGAGGAGCGACTCCTGCGAGAGCTTGGAGGCGAAGTCGAGCACGCCGAGCTCGAAGGCGCGCTGCGCGTCGGCGTGCGAGGTGCGGCGCGTGTACACCATCCAGGGGAGCGTCTTGCCCCAGGGCTTGTTGCGCACGTCGGCGAGGAGCGCCAGGCCGTCGGTGCCGTCGCCGCCCGGAAGATCGAGCTCGGACAGGACGATGTCGATGTCCCCCTTCTCGAGCAGCTTGACGCCCTCGAGCGAGGAGCGCGCCACCTTCACGTCGATGCCCGCTTCCAGCAGGCGCAGCTCGAGGACGGTGGTGTCCTCCGGATCGGCGTCGATGAGAAGCGCGGTGTAACGGGCGTCGAGCAGGCGGGCGCGCAGATCCTCACCGAGCATCAGCGACTTGAAGAGGTCGACCAGGTGCGGGTCGAAGACGGTTTCCTTGTAATTCGCGAGGATGCCGAAGGTCTCCTGCGGGGAGAGCGTCTTCCTGTACGGGTTGCGCGCGTTGTGCGTGAGGTCGGCGTAGGTGTCGCAGATGGCGAGGATGCGCGCCAGCACCGGGATCTCCTTGCCGGAGGAGCCGCCGGGGAAGCCCTTGCCGTCGTAGCGCTCGTACATCGAGTTGACCGCGGCCATCGCGTCGTCGGGCAGCTCGGCGGACTCGAAGAGGCGCGCCGGCGAGAGCACCGCCTTCTGGGCGGCGGTGCGGTGCCCGTCGTACTCGGCCACGTTGAGCGACGTCAGGTGGTAGCGGCCCATCTTGCCGAGGTCGTGGATCTGCGCGGCGATGGCCGACGACTGGGTGGCGCGCGCATCGAGGCCGACGCGCTCCGCCAGCCGCTTGCACAGGCGAGCCACCAGCGCCGAGTGCCCGCGCAGATCCTGCCGCGTGTTCTCGATGAGGCTCACCATGACGCTCAGGATCTCGAGCGTCGACTCGCGGGCCATCTCGCGGCGCACGGTGGTCGGCCCGCTGCCCGACGGAGCGGACTGCCCGGATTGCGTGATGTGCCCCGGCCGCGGCTCCGGCGGAGGAGGGGGCGGCGTCAGGTGCAGCGGCGGGCGCTGGCCACCTTGCCCGTGTTGCGATCCGTGCTGCGACCCGGGCGGCATGGGCGGCGGCGCGGGCATCTCGCCGAGGTCGCGCGGCGCTCGCGGCGCCGGGATGCGCGGCGGCGCGATGTCCGGGACCGGCGCCTTGGCGCGCGCGACCGAGCCGGCCTTGCTGCCACCGGTACGGGGGAAGGTCTCGAGCATC
>JAMFST010001417.1 GCA_026225435.1 Labilithrix luteola | reverse complement strand
CGACAGTGGCTCGGCCGTGACGGACGGCGGCGACGGTGGCAGCGCCGCTGCGTTGCGCACCGTGGGCGACTACGTCGGGGTCAACGCGTTCATCGACGATCCCATCGCCAAGCTCGCCCCCATCGGCAAGGTGCGCGAGTACCACGACTGGGGATGGCTCGCGGACAACTACGCGACCTCGCCGGGCTACCCGCAGGCGACGTACACCTTCATGAACTTCAACGGCTGGGACTGGGATGTATTTTTCTCCAGCCTGCAGGACGCCGGGGCGAGCGGCTTCCCCGCGGTGCAGGGGAGCGTGCCCTGGTTGAACAACTCGGCGGTGCCGCCGGTCGCCAGCGGCGCCGACGCGACGGCCGCGGCGTCTTACGTCGCCCATGCCGACGTGATGTTCCAGCTCGCCGCCCGCTACGGCAAGGTCGCGGTCGCCGATTCGAAGCTGAAGCTCGAGACCAACCCGGCGCAGACGCGGCTGTCGGGGCAGGGGACCGTCGCCTCGTACGAGAACTTCAACGAGGAGGACAACGCCGCCAGCTTCACCCCGGCGGCCTTCGCGGCCATGTGCAGCGCGGACTACGACGGCGATCAGGGGCGTCTCGGCGCGACGTTCGGCGTGAAGAGCGCGGACCCGAGCGCGCAGCTGGTGATGGGCGGACTGTCCGGCAAGTACGGCACCGGGAGCACCTGGGCCGACTCGATCACCACGTACCTCGACGGGATGCGCACCTGGGTGACGGCGCACCGCGGAGGGAGCTTCCCCGCCGACGTGCTCAATGTCCATTACTACAGCTTCGGTCCGGGGAACGGCGCGCCTGGCCTCAGCCCCGAGGCGGACGGGGTCGAAGCGAAGCTGGCGACCATCACCGCATACCGCGACGCCAATTTGCCGGGCAAGCCGGTGTGGTGGACCGAGTTTGGCTACGACACCAACGCGCAGTCGATCCTGCGGGCGCCGGCCATCGGCAGCAACTCGGCCCAGGTCGTCCAGGGGCAGTGGCTGGTGCGCGAGCTGCTCGCCGGCCTGCAGGCGGGGGTCGACGTGGCCACGGTGTACATTCTGCGGGACTCGAGCGAGACCGACTCGACCCAGTTCGCCACCGCGGGGCTCACCTTGCCCAAGGGGGACTGGACGCCAAAGACCTCGTGGTTCTACCTGGCGACCTTCCGCGCGCGCCTCAAGACCATGCATTTCACCGGCATGGGCACCTCGAGCAATCCCGACGTGATGGTGGCCAACTTCGCCGACACCGCCAGCAATGGCGGCGCCATGGTGGTCTGGGCGAAGACGAGCACCGCCCAGGTGGTCCCGAGCTACTCGCTCGCGCTGCCGGCGTCGGCCACCACGGCGAGCTCGGTGACCTTGACCGACGGACAGGCCACCGGCGTGGAGGCGACCCTGGCTCCGACCGGGGGCGCCGTCACGGTGCAGGTGACGGAGACGCCGCTGATCGTCCTGACGAACGGCGGGTGAGCCCAGGGCCATGACGACGACCGAGACCCTCTCGAGCGAAGCGTTCACCGTGAGGAAAGGCGACGCGAAGATCGTCTCCCCGTGCTGCGACGTCGTTCTTCACACCGGCGCGGATCTGTCGTCGATTGCCGACGCGGTGCTCGGCATCTACGAGCGATTCCGCGCGCTCTGCCCGCCGGATCGCCTGCGCTGGTACGCCACCGAGACCACCACGCGACACAAGCCGGTGTCGACGAGGTCTCTGGGGATGCTCCGGCGATGGCTCGCGCCCGACGCGCCCGCGCGCAAGGTCGTCAGCCTGGACCTCAAGGACGGGGACGGGGCCGACGAGGCCCCCGAGTACTCGTTTTCGGTCTGGGGCGTCGAGCGCGGGCACTATGGCCACGGAAGGCAGGCGAACACCGTCCGTTGCACGTTCCCCCTGGGCTGGGCGGTGGGCGACGTCGAAGCACTGCTCGCTTTCACGGTTCGCGCCTGCACCGACTTTCCGCTGCTCTACGGGCATGCCGGGCTGGTGCTCGAGACGAGCCCTTACTACCCGCTCGAGGCACACCCCGAGGCGTGGCGGCTGTCCATGCAGCACCCCGGCTTCGACGTCTCGAATTTGACCACGGACAGCCTGCTGGGGAGGCGAGGCATCAAGGGCGTGAACTGGTTGACCATGCTGGGGGTGGAGCTTGCGCATCGCCTCGGCGGCTCCGCGGCCATTCGCCAGGCGTTGCCGGAGTCGGTCGACGTGATGACGAGCGGCAGCAGCGTCATCCTCCGCGCCGGCGCCCAACCTCGACCGGGGGATGTGACCGGCCACGATTCGCTCGCCGAGTATCGCGCCGTCTACAAGCTGGTTGCGCCGCTCCAGGAGCCGATTGTCCAGCCGTACACCTCGTTCTCGTTGCCCGGTGGCGACCGCAAGGCGCAGACCACCGCCTGGTTGCGCCGCTTCGCCGAGATCCGCTGACGCTCAGGATGGGTTCGTCGGCGTCGGCGACGGGCGGGCGAGCACGCGTCGCATCTGCCGCGCCGAGCTGAAGCCGACGCTCTCGGCGACCCGCTCGCGCTTCCACGCCGTCGTCGCGATGCGCTCGCGGGCGGCGATGGATCGGATGTGCTGAACGTACGAATGGACACTGACGCCGGCGTGCTCGCGAAAGAGGCGCGTGAGGTGACGGGGGCTCGCATGGGCGACGCGAGCCACCTCCTCGACCGACCAGGGGCGCGAGGGATCGCGCACGATCGCCTCCTGGGCGCGGTGCACCAGCGCGTGGAGGTGGTTGCGGTGCTGGAGCCACGGCGAGATCTGCGGATCGGCCGGCGTGCGCCGGAGGTAGACGACCATCTCGCGGGCGACGAGGGCGGCGGTCATCGGGCCGAAGAGCTCGGAGATCAGGTACAGGGAGAGGTCGATCCCGGCGGTGATCCCCGCGCTCGACATCACCGCGCCGTCGCAGACGAAGAGGCGGTCGCTCTCCACCTTCACGTCCGGATGCGCGCGGGCGAGCTGCTCGCACAGCGTGTGGTGGGTGGTGCAGCGGTGGCCGGCGAGGAGTCCGGCCTCGGCGGCCACGAGCGCACCCGAGCAGATGGTGCAGATCAGGTGGGTCGGGCGGATGACCGCGCGCAGCCAGCGAACCAGCGTCAGCGTGACCGCGCGCGCAGGCGTCTCCTCGCCGGCCTCCAGCGAGCGGCCGCCAGGGAGGACGACGATGGCGTCGTCGGGGAGCGAGGCGGGCAAGGGCTCGATCCCGGCGAGCTGCAGACCGACCGAGCTGGCGACGACCGCCTCCGGCCCGACGAAGCGCATGGTGACCGCGCCGCCCGCGGTGGACAGACGACCGGCGATGCGGAACGCCTCCGCCGCCCCCGCGAGATCGAGGATCATCACGTGGGGGAAGACGACGAAGACGATCGGTCGCATCAGCGGTCCGCCAGCGCGTCGCCCACCGTGCAGATGCCGGCGAAGCGGCCCGCCAGCACCAGCTCGGTGCGCTCCTTGATGTCCTCCGGAGAGAAGACGCGCCCCTTGGCGCTGGTCATGGGGAAGGTGAGCGTGGCCTCGGTGACGTAGTCCACCTGGAAGCCGCGGTCGGAGGCGTCGCGCGTGGTGGTCTCGCAGCATTGCTCGGTGCGGATGCCGGCGACCACCAGGCGGCGGATGCCCGCGGCGGTGAGCCAGGGCGCGAGCGGCGTGCCGGCGAGGGCGCTGTGAGCCGTCTTGTGAATCACCAGGGCCGGGTCGTGGGGGATCTCTTTCATCGGTGTCACCCAGCCCGAGGCGAGCGAGAAGGGCCCCTCGGGCTCGACGTGCAGGACCCGGACGATGGGCCACGCGCGCGTCTGGAAACCTTGGATCAGAGCGCCCACGCGGTCAAAAAAGGCCGGCAGGTCGTCGGTGCGGAACGACGGGCGCTGGCGAAACGAGTCCTGGATGTCGACGAGGATCAGCGCTGCTTTGGTGCTCATGACGAGAACACTAGCCGCCAGTGTCACGGACCGCCGGCCCCCGGGCGGACCGAAAGAGGACACTTCAGGCCATGCTGGCCTGCCGAGCACCCTCTCAGACGGCTACCGGCGGCGCGAGGCTGGCGGCGGCGCGGGCGGCGGTGTTGCGCTCGTCCTTCTCGACCCGCCCGTCCTTCAACGTCACCACCCGCGGCATGATCGAGGCGAACGACAGATCGTGCGTCACCACCACGATGGTCGTCCCCCGCTGCGCGTTGATGGCGAAGAAGAGGTCGTGCATCTG
>JAMFST010001416.1 GCA_026225435.1 Labilithrix luteola | reverse complement strand
CCGGCTCGCCGTTCTGGTCGGTGTACTGCCCCATGCTGCCGGAGCGGTCGAGCATCACGACCAGCTTCACCGGAGCGCGCGTGGCGGTGGCGCTGACCGCGTTGCAGCTGGCGCTGATGGGGGTGGTGCCGCCGTCTCCGCTCGCGCTGCTGGTCCCGCCGGTGGCGCCGTTGGTCAGGCTGATCGAGCCGCTGCTGGTGCCGCTCCCGCCGTCGGCCGAGCTCGACCCGACGGTGCCCAGCGGCTCGCCGTTGAGGAAGTCGGAGCTGGTTCCGGTCGCCGGCGAGCTGCACGCGGCGACGCTGACGAGAGCGACGAGACCGACGGCCGCAGGACCAGTGGCGGCGGCGAACGAGGCGCGGGCGGGGAGTCGCATGATTCCCCGATTCAGCAAGGAGCATTCCGCCGCTGCCGCTTGGATCGCGCGCGCCCCGGACGTTCCGTTCTCCCGTGAATCTGGCAGCCAGTGTAGGGATGTACGGCTGCGCGGGGAGGGGAGAGCGCTCCCGGGGGGAGGAGCAAAATACCGGGCTCTGTCGCTTCTCACGTAGGTGGTAGGTTCGGCGAAGTGCTGCGCGACGTCACCGATCCCGGCAGCGCCTTCTGGCGCAAGGTCGCGCGCTGGGTTGCGTCGCACGGGCCCGAGCTGTGGCTGCGTGTGGCGCCGGGCGCCGTCGGTCTGGTCGCCGTCCCGCTGATGCCGGCGGCGCGAGAGATGATGCGGAGCAACCTGCACACGCTGCGCGGTCCGCGGGGCCGGGTGCGCGACACGATCGACGTGTCCCGCACCTTCATGACCTACGCGCAGTGCCTGGCCGAGGTGCTGGCGCACGGGACGAAGAACGGGCGGGCCGCGGAGGCCACCATCGACGGCGGCGGGTACCTCGACGACGTGTTCGGGCGCGCGGGCGGCACTCCCGCCGCCGCGACCGCGAAGAGCGACCACCCGGGGGCGGTGCTGGTGACGGCGCACACCGCCGGCTGGGAGACCGTCGGGCCGATGCTGGAGAAGCGCTTCGGCACCAAGGTCACCCTGGTCATGCACAAGGAGCCCAACGCCGAGGCGCGGGCGGTGCACGACGAGGCGCGCCGGGCCACCGGGGTGAACGTGGTGCACATCGGCGACGATCCGCTCGATGCGCTGCCGCTCTTGCGCCACGTACGCAGCGGGGGGATCGCGGCCATGCAGCTCGACCGGCAGGTCGGCCGGCTGCGCGACGTGACGCTCTTCGGGCAGCCGGGGAAGCTGCCGGAGGGGCCGCTCCACCTCGCGGCGCTCAGCGGGGCGCCGCTGGTGGCGGTGTTCTGCGCGCGCGTCGGGTTTCGCCGCTACGTGGTCAAGGCGGCGCCGCCGATCAGGCTGCCGCGCCGGCCCACCGAGGCGCAGCTGCAGCAGGCCGCGCAGAGCCTGGCCGACGCGAAGAGCGAGTTTCTCGTCGCTCACCCGACGCAGTGGTTCCACTTCGGAGAAGCTTCCGCTTTCCGGGCGCGCGCACAGGGAGTAGGGGGGGACGCCGGATGACCACCCGCTTCCACGTAGGCGCCAAGGATCTTCGCGGCGATATCGCGGCGTACGCCAAGCGCTTCGACATGCTCGAGGTCGCGCTCGGCGCGCACATCTCGGCCACGACGCCCCCCGTTCCGCCCACCGCCGCGGCCAAGAAGGCTGCTGCTGCTGCTGCCAAGACCGTCGCGGCCAAGACCTACAAGCCGGCCAAGCCCGCCAAGCTGGTCAAGGACCGCGCGCGCACGCCCACCGGGCCGAACCTGGCGACGATGCGCCGCTGGCGCAAGCAGGTGCCGCCGGCGTTCGACTTCTCCGTCGTGCTCGGGCCGAGCGCGTCGCGGCTCAAGCCGTCGGAGGATGCCGAGGCCGAAGTGGCCGCGGCGCTGCAGGCGGCCGACGTGCTCCAGGCCCGCGCGGTGGTCATCAAGACGCCGGTGGAGGTCACCCCGGGG
>JAMFST010001415.1 GCA_026225435.1 Labilithrix luteola | reverse complement strand
GGAACACGAGATGTTGCACGCGTTGTTCGCGCACTCGGTCGAGGCGTCCGCGACGGGAGCGGCGTCCACGGCTCCGGCGTCTCCCGCATCCTCGAGGACGCTGCTGTCGTTCGGGCCGACCGGCGCGCTGGCGTCGTACTCGTAGCCGGTCAAGTCCGCCACCTGCCAGCAGGCCGCGGTGCCGAGCGTGACGCCGACGGTGAGGGCCGCGATGGCCCGTCCCTGGAGCTTCATCAGAACGCCCCCTTCAGCCCGGCGGTGCCGAGGCCGACCCACGGCTCGACGTGCGCCGAAGCGCTCGCCGGTGCCGGCTGACCGCGGGTGAAGAAGCTGACGGCCGCGAGGATGGCCCCGGCGCCGGCCACGCCGAAGGAGACGTCCGAGACCGTCGAAAGCGTCTTCGCGGTGTTGATGGTGCTGTCTCCGCACACCTTCCTGCCGTCACAGTTCTGCGCGCTCTTGATGCTGTTCGCCTCGCTGAGCACGATGCCGCCCGTCACGGCGCCGGCGATCACCCCGGCACCCGCGAGGCTGATCCCCACCCACGTCAACGCCGGGACCCCCGCCTGAGCCGCCGGCGCCGGAGCAGGCGCCGCCTCACCCGTCACCGGCGGTGTGGCGGCCACTGGCAAGGGCGCCGGCAGCTTCGCATCATCTCCGAAGGCGAAGGCCACCGGGACCGTCTCCCCTTCTTTCGCCATGATCTTCAACGTCCGCTGGGGGCCACTGGCGAGCGTCGCGGTCACCTCGTGCGGACCGGGATCGACCTTGCGCGGCAAGGAGGTCGCCGCCGAGGGGACCGACACGCCGTCGATGATCACCGCGGGCGTCGGCGTGCCCGGCGGCAGATCGGAAAAGGTGATGACCAGCGAGGGAATGCGCGGGCGGATCGACTCGACGAGGTCCGAGGCGTCCTTGCGGGCGGCCAGGCGCGCGGGCGACTCGTTGGGGTCCACCACGATGTGCGAGACCTCGAGGAGCACCTCGCGCGCCTCGGTCAACCGGCCCATCAGGACGAGGGTGCGCCCCAGCTCCACGCCGGTGATCGGCGTGCGGCCGAGCGCGTGCGCGGCGCGGAAGCGATCGAGGGCGCCCGGGAGATCCCCCTTGTCGCGCAGCGCCTTGCCCTCCGTGAAGAGAGTGCGCGCGGTCTCCATGTCCGCCGCGGTCGGCGCGGAGAAGGCAGGGACGGCGGAGACGAAGACCGGCGCGCTCAGCGCCGACACGAGCAGGAGGCGAAGCGCGCGGCGCGAACGGTCAGATTTCACTTTCGTCGGATTTCGGGCGATTTGCAGGAGCAGGAGCAGGAGCAGGAGCGGGTGCCGGCGCGGCAGGGGCAGCCGCGGCGGGCGGCGGAGCGGCCGGAGCTGCTGCCGGACCTCGCGTCTTACCCGAATGTCCGTGAGCCGTCGCGGGTGGCGTGACCGGAGGCGGCGCCGGGGTGCCCGCACCCGGCACCGGCGGGGACGTGGGCGACGCCGGCGCGGGCAGGGTCGACGGCAGCGGCGCGGGGGGCGGAGGCGCGACCGCGACGGCTGCGGCTGCCGCCGCGGAGACGGCGAGCGACGGGGGGAGCGCCGTCTCGGCCGCGGGCGCGATCGCGCCTGTCGCTCCCGCGGAGGAGGGAGCGGACGCCGCGCTGGCACCGTTGGCGGCGCTGGCGCTGTCCGTCGTGCCCGCCGAGTGCCGCGCGAAGAAGCCCACGATGGCGAGGAACCCCACGACGGTCGCCGTCGCCGCGACCGCGGCCACCGTCACCGCCGTCTTGCGCCCGCGCGGCTTGACCACGAGGTTCGGCGAAGGGACCGACGAGCTGACCGGCGACGCCGTGGCCGACAGGGCCACCGGGTGTGAAGAAGGCAGGTTCGGCGACGACGGACGCCGGTCCATCAGGTCGCCGATGACGCTGTTCATCGGTGGCCGCGCGGTGCCGAGCGCCACGGCCAGCGCCTCGGCCAGCTCCTTGGCGGAGCCGAAGCGGTCGTGCTTCTCCTTGGCGCAGGCGCGCGCGAACCAGGCGTCGAAGCCGACGGGGAGGTCCCGGCTGATCTGCGAGGGGACCGGCGGCGGCATCGAGTTGATGATCAGCGCCAGCGCGCCGATGTTGTCCGCCTCGAAGGGGAGCAGGCCGCCGGTGACCGCGACGTAGGTGACCACGCCGAGCGACCAGAGATCGGTGCGCAGGTCGATCTGCTTGGCGCCGATGATCTGCTCCGGCGACATGTACAGCGGCGAGCCGACCAGCGAGCCGGTGCTGGTGTGGTTCGACAGGCCGCTCTGGCTCCCCTCGCTCGTCCCTTTGGCGATGCCGAAGTCGAGGAGCTTCACGAACGGCTCGTCGTCGTCGGTGTCGCAGAGAAAGACGTTCTCCGGCTTGATGTCGCGGTGGATGATGCCGCGGTCGTGCGCGCGGGTGAGCGCCTTGGCGAGCTGGCCGATGATCTTGACGATCTCGGAGAACGAGAGGCGCCGCGTCTTCATGTGCGCGCCGAGGTCGTGCCCCTCGAGCAGCTCCATGACGATGTACGGGATCCCCTCGGGCGTGACGCCGTGATCGAAGATCTGCACCACGTGCGGGCTCTTCACCTGCGAGGCGGCCGCGGCTTCGCGCGAGAAGCGCGCCAGGTGCGTCGGGTCCTGCGCCAGCTCCGGCGCCATGAACTTCACCACGACCTGCGTGTGCAGGGTCCGGTGCTCGGCGATCCACACGCTGCCCATGCCGCCCTGACCGAGCTGGCGAACGAGCGTGACGCTCCCCGACACCTGGAAGCCGGGTCCAAACTGGGCATCCATGGGTTCGGGGTGCATTGTAGTCGACGCCGGTCCGGGCGCGACAGTCTTCGTCAGGCGCGGCGGAGGAATCGCATGCGGGTCACCGGCAACCCGTCGGCGATGGCGCGGTGCTCGCGCGGGCTGCGGGCATTGTAAGGATTTTCCGCCAGGCGCGGATCTCCCGGGACGTCGCCGCCGGGGACGAAGTCGGGCGATGCGCCAATCTGCGCCAGGTACTGCTCGGCGCGCATCTCCACGTCGGTCTGGACGAAGAGCTCCCCGCCGGGCGCCAGGAGCCGGGCGACCTGCTCGAGGAAGACGTCCCCCATCACCAGCCGCTTGGTGTGGCGCTTCTTCCACCAAGGATCGGGGAAATGCAGGTAGGCGCGGCGAAAGACGCCGTCCGGGCCGAGGCGGAGCATCGCCTCCTTGGCGTCCTCGGCGAAGACGCGGCCGCGGGGGCCGAGGCCGAGATTGGCCAGACGCTTGTCGACGATGGTGGCCCACTTGCGGCGCACCTCGAGACCGATGAGACCGGCCGTCGGCTCGGCGGCGAGGCGCTCGAAGACGAAGCCGCCGCGGCCCGGGCCGATCTCGAGCTCGAGGAGCTCCCCCTTCACCAGGGTGCGCGCGTCGACGGGCGAGCGGTCGCCCGGGGGACCGGGGAGACGCGGAGCATCGGCGTAGGGATTCGGGCGCGGCGCAGGAGGCTCGGCGGACACGGGGCGGCTGCTATAGCCGATAGCCGGTCCCCGATGGTGCGCCTTCGCCTGCTGCTTCGATCGCCGCGCGTCTGGCTCGCGTCGCTGATCGCGCTGGGGATGGCGGCGGTCGCGAGCGCGACCTTGCGGCCGGTGCTCCAGCGCCTCGGGCATCCGGGGGCGACGCTGGACGACGCCTACATTCATTTCCAGTACGCCCGCGCGTACGTCGAGGGGCACCCGCTGCGGTTCCAGGCGGGGGAGCCGCGCTCGAGCGGCGGGACGAGCTTCGCCTGGCCGGTGCTGCTCGCCGCGTTCTACGGCGCCGGGCTGCGCGGGGAGTCGATCCTGTGGGGCGCCTGGGGGATGTCGTTCGTGGCGCTGGCCGGGGTCGCCTGGGAGGCGGCGGCGCTGACCCGGCGGCTGGCTTCCGGCGACGCGGGCGACACGATGGCGCGCGCGAACGCCGAGGTGGCCGCCTTCTTCGCTGCGGCGCTGGTGGTCGCCTTCTCGCCGTTCGCCTGGTTCGCCGCCAGCGGGATGGAGGTGGTGCCGTTCGCCTGGGTGCTCGCCCGGCTGGCGCGGCTGGCGGCGGAGCAGACCGACGACGACGTACCGCTGCGCGGGCGCTGGCGGCAGACCGTGGCCCTGGCGTGGCTCGGTCCGCTCTTTCGTCCGGAGGGCGCGGCGCTGACGGTGCTGGTGGCGCTCATGCTCGTCGCGGATCGACGGCTGCCGCTCCCCGCCCGTCTTCGCCGCGCGGGCGTCGTCGCGGTCGGTGCGGCCCTCCCCACCCTGCTGCTCCTGGCGACGACCGGTCAGGCGACCAGCTCCACGGCGCAGGTGAAGCTGCTCTCGGGCGATCCGTACCTGGTGGGCCCGGGCGCGCTGCTCGACGCCGTGGGCGACAACGTGGTCATGGCCGTCACCAGCCTGCTCGACGGCGGCCCTTACTCGGCCGAGTTTCTCCCCCCGCACGGCGCGCTGATCCTGTGCGCCGGGCTCGTCGCCCTCGTCCTCGGCGCGCGGCGCAGCACGCGCAATCACGTGGTGCTCGTCCTCGGCCTCGCGGCGCTCCTCTTCGTCCCCTGCACTTACGTCACCTTCTTGTGGAACCGCCTGCGCTACCTCTGGCCGTTCGCCACCGGCTGGATCGTGGGCGTCGCCTGCTTCGCCGCGCTCCTCTCGGGCCGGCTGGCTCGCCTGCTCCCGCGCGATCTGCGCTGGCCGTGGCTCGCGCCGCTGCTCACCGCGGGCCTGCTCGCCCCGCTGGTGATGCTCCTCGCGTGGCACCTCCCCGCGGTCATCGACGACGTGGTCGACTCGGCCAGCGGGATCGACCGGCAGCAGGCCTCGCTCGGTCGCTGGGTGAAGACGAGCCTGCCCCCCGAGGCGCGGGTCGGCGTGAACGACACCGGGGCGATCGCCTACTTCGGCGACCACAAGACGTTCGACATCGTCGGGCTGACCACGCCGAGCGAGGGGCACTACTGGGTCGCCGGGCAGGCCTCGCGCTTCGAGCACTACGAGAAGCTGGTGCGCGAGAGCCCGGCGAGCTTCCCCGACGTCTTCGCCGTCTACCCGCAGTGGTTCGCGCTGCCGTGGCTGCTCGGCCAGCCGCTGGCGACCCGCGAGGTGCAGGCGAGCATCCTCGGCGACACGGTGATGACCGCCTTCCGCGCCGACCGCGCCGCGCTCGGCTCGGGCGAGCTCCCGTGGTCACTCCCCGCGGGCTCGGAGATCTTCGATCAGGTCGATGTCGCCGACCTGGAGAGCGAGAGCGCCCACGGCTACGCGCGGCTCGACACGACCCTCGCCGACGAGGTCATCGGCGCGACGACGCTCGACACCGGTGTGCGGGTGGTGGACGGCGGACGCGGGCGGCGCGCGGTCGAGCGCTTCGTCGTGCGCCTTCCCGCCAACGCGGGCTGCGACGGCTGCGTCGGGGTGCTCCGCTACGGCAGCGACGCCCCCTTCGAGGCGGTCATCGGCGATCGCACCGTCTCGGTCCCGGCCGCCGAGCTCGACGAGGTCACGTACCCGCTCGCGGGCCTGTCAGGCCTCGCCGGCGGCGCGACCGCGACCGTGGAGCTGCGCTTCTCCCACCGGATCGCCGTCTTCCACCATTGGTTCGCTCGCCCGCCCGCGAGATGACGTAAAAGACAACCCGTGCGAACGCGCGTCCTCGGCAAGACGGGCCTCGTCGTGTCCGAGCTGTCCCTCGGCACCTGGGGTCTGGCAGGCGAAGCCTACGGTCCGGTCTCTCCCGAGGACGCCGAGGCGGTGGTGCGCCGCGCTCTCGACCTCGGGATCACCCTCATCGACACCTGCGACGCGTACGGCGCGGGGAAGATGGAGCGGCTGCTCGGCAGGGTGGTCGGCGACCGCGAGGACGTCACCGTCGTCACCCGCATCGGGCTCGATCGCACCCAGGAGCCACCGCGCAAGCGCTTCGACCGCGGCTGGCTGCGCGACTCGGTCGAGCGCAGCGCCAAGCGGCTCGGGCGCAACGTGCTCCCGCTGGTGCTGCTCCACAACCCGAGCTTGCAGGCGCTGACCCTCGACGAGGCGCCCGAGCTGCTGCAGTCGATGGTGAAGGAAGGGGTCATCAAGCACTGGGGAGTGTCGGCGGGCGACAGCGCCATCGCCCGCGTCGCCATCGAGAAGGGGGCCGAGGTGGTCTCGCTCGCCTACGGGCTGCTCCACGCCATCGACGTGCACCGCCTCTCCGGCGAGCTGATGGTGGCGCGCACCGGGCTGCTGGTGCACTCGGTGCTCTCTTACGGCCTGCTCTGCGGCATGTG
>JAMFST010001414.1 GCA_026225435.1 Labilithrix luteola | reverse complement strand
CGCGGCGGCGAAGAACGGAACAACTCGATAGGTTGTTCGTTTAGTTAGCAGTTTCGGTCACTTGCGTTGCGTGACCTCATAGCGGCGGTCAAAGATGATCCCCACCTGGAGATCATCATTATGACGCCGCTCGACACGACCGCTCCGGAGCCGACCCGCCTGGTGAAGCTCTCGCCTCACGACGTTCGCAGGATCGCCGTGGCCGCCTTCAAAGACGACCGCACCGTCACTCGCGCCTACGACGGCGAGCCGGTGCAGCCGATGACTCACGCGGCCATCGTCGACGCCGCCCAGCGCTGCGGCCTCCCCGTTCCCCCGCCGCTGGCGCGCGCGCGCCGCGCGGCCTGACGCAAACCCTCTGGCCCCTGGTGGCGTTCAAAAGGAACGGCCGCCCCCACCTTGCCCGTGGAGACGGCCGCACCTTTCGGAGATCGAACGCGAATGAAAACCCTAGCCGCTGACCCGTCCCTCGTCGAGGCGCTCGCCGGCGTGATCTTCAAGCTCGTGGATCAGCGAGTGGAGCAACGCCTCGCGTCGGTCACCGGCGCGATGACGGGGGAGGCCATCTACCAGACGCGGGGCGGGATGCTTCCGCCCGGCTGCAAGAAGCCGAAGGCGATGACGGCGCGGCTGGCACGTTTCGCGATCCCCTCCTGGACGGAGGGAACCGGTACGCGCGCGGTGCACTTCTGCCGGGCCGTCGACTGGCACACGTCGCAGCGCCAGCCGTCGAAGGTGAAGCCGCCCACGCTGCGCATCGTCCCGCCGTCCTCTGATGAGGAGCTTGCCGCCTCGTTCCTCGCCGCCGCTGGCGACCGCCCGACGCGCGTTGCCGGGGGCGGCCGGTGAGCACCGTTCGAACGGCCGATCACCTCGGCGCCTTGCTCGTCGCCCGCCTGGCGAAGCACCCCTTCGAGTCGATCCGCTTCTTTACGGCGATCGTCGATCCGACCGACGGGATCCGCCTCGTGCCGACGGGGCAGGCGGTCGCAGAGTTTCTCGCCGCCGACCTCCCCCAGCTGGCCGGACCGCTGCGCCGCGTGTCTCGCCCCGGTGAGGTGCGCTGCGTGGTCGTGGCCGATGACGGTGCGCGGGTGATCTCGATCCACGTCACCCCTGGCCGACTCGCCGAGGCACGCCGCGCGCGCCCGCTGGCCGGCTGATCGATGTCGCCGGCATTCCCGCCGGACATAACAACAAAAAAACAAAAGGACGTTACATGAAGAAGCTGAGCATGGTGGAGATCAACGCGAAGTTGGCCGAGATGCAGCGGGACCGGGCGGCGAAGGCCAAGAAGAAAGGTGCGCGCGCCGTCGCCCGCACCTCGGCGCACAAGCCCGCGCCCGCGCAGCTCTCTTCCGAGCAGGAAGCGGAGCTCCAGGCGATCGGAATGAAGTCGTTCGAGCGCCAGTGCGACGAGCTGCCCAACCTCTCACCGTTCGCTCGCGAATGCGTGCTCGAGGCCTGCGCCGACGGCGATTTCGCGACCGCGCGACGGCTCCTCGAGGTGGCCAAGAACCAGGCGGCGAGCGCGCCGGCAAAGGCGACCGTCAGTCGCCGCGAGGAGCTGCGCGCCCGCATGCACGGAGTGAAGCACTGCGGCACCGAGGCGCGGGGCTCGCGAGTTGTCTACGGCGCTCCCGTCGTGAACGTCCCGGGGGCGCACTGAGATGAACATCCCCTTTTTTGGCAAGCCGGAGCCGTCGAAGGCTGAGAAGAACGACAAGAAAGCGAAGCTGCGTCTCGAGGCTGCGATGACGGCGAAGGCAACCCGAGTCGCGCTGCGCGTAGGCGTCACCGACCCCGAGAAGCTCGAAGCGCTCGACGAGGCCGACAAGCCCGTCGACGCGGAGCTCACGACCGCGAACACCTTCGCCCAGCGCGCAGCGAAAGCACTCGCCGACGAGGCCGCGACGGCGGAGAAGGCGCGGGTCGAAGCCGACCGCGCCGCCCGGCGCGAGAAGTGGAATCCGGAACCCATCGCGGTCACAACGAAGGCGAAGACCGCCGAGGGCTACGCTCTGATCAAGCGGGGGCTCGGGCTCTTCCTCGAAGCTCGCACCCTCGTCGGCGCTCAGCACGTCCAGGCGGACGCGCTGCGTGCGGAGGGCGTCGCGATCGGCAAGGTGGATCCGCTAATTCTCACGACTGGCCTGCCCAACGGTGGGCGCCTTCGTCGTCTGACGGAGTTCATGGCCAAGGCCAGCGGTGCGCCCGAGACGGCGATCTT
>JAMFST010001413.1 GCA_026225435.1 Labilithrix luteola | reverse complement strand
GCTCGCTGGAGCCGCCGTCGCCGCGGGTCGCGCAGGCGTGGCTCGCTCGTCGGAGCTTCCAACCCCGCTCGCCGCCCCCTCGCTCGCCCCGGCGTCGATGCCCGCCGTCCCCGCAGCTCCGACAGACGCCGGCTCCGCACCGGGCCCCTCCGGCACCCCCGCCGCCCCGATAAAAGGGGCGAGCTTCGAGGCAGGGAAGTCGCGGCTCCCACGGGGAGCCCCCCGGGCGGCCGTCATGGCGACGTCCCACCCGACCGCCCGCTCGATGACCCCTTGGCGAGCGCATAGCCGTGCGCCATAACGTCGCGCGCCGCCTCGAGCAGCCGCAGGTGATCGTTCGGCCGTCGCAGCGAGGTGAGCGGCCCTCCCGGCGGCTGCGCCTCCATCAGCGCCCGCGCCGCGGCCCGCACCGCCTCCGGCGCCGACTCCTCCTTGGGCAGCGCGAGCAGGTGCTCCACGTAGGTGCGCCCCCAGCGCTCGTGCGGGTGCGCTCGCAGCGCCGCGTTCAGCGCCATCCCCGCCGCCCGCCGGCACCCCGCCAGCCCCGCGCCTGCGTCATTGCGCCGGTACGCCTCCTCGGCCCGCTTGATCTCCCCCAGCGCCGCGCGGATCCACTGATCGGGCGTGAGCTTCCCCAGCCACTCCGGAGCCGCGGGAAGCGGCGCCTCCTCCGTCTCCTCGGCGCGCGCTCGCGCTGCTTCCTGCTCCTCCGTGTTCACGGCCGCAGCTGCCTCGTCGCGTTCTCTTTGCCGTCGAAGCGCATGATCGACGGCTTGTTGTCCATCGAGGTGGTCACGTTCACCGGCCGCTTCCACACGCGCACCAGGCTGCGCATCACCTCCTTGGCGTAGTCGGCGCGGAGGTCGACCCCCTGGTGGTCGTGACGCAGCAGGAGCTCGCCACGGTTCTCGAAGTTCGCGTCCTCGACGTAGATGAACGGGTTGCCGGCGTTGGTCAGCTGGAAGAGCAGCTTCTCCTTCACCGCCTTGAACTCGCGCGTCTCGATCTCGAAGCGCTCGTTGCGGTTGGACCAGCTGAACGAGAAGAGCTTCTGATCGCGGCAGAAGTCCGGCGTGAGGAACTCGTCGATGAAGGTGACGTCGTTGTAGAGCGCACGCACCTCGAAGATCTTCTTCTTGCCGAGGCCGAGGCGCAGGTTCCAGTTCCGCTTGGCGTCGAGGTCGTCGCAGTCCTCCCACTCCTTGCCGAACTGCCCGCGGTCCCAGCGCTCCTCGATGTTGCGAAAGAGCTCGACCCCCAGCTTGTACGGATTGAGCCGCCCGCCCGAGGTGGCCATGACGCCAGCGTTGTTCTCGGCGTAGTCGATGATCTCGGACGCATCGAGGACCTTGGTGGTCATGAGGCGGGAGTGCCAGTAGCTGGCCCACCCCTCGTTCATGATCTTCGTCTGCATCTGCGGGATGAAATAGAAGGCCTCCTCGCGGATGATCTCGAGGACGTCGCGCTCCCAGCGCTCGAGCGGGGCGTAGTCCATCAAGAACTGGAGGATGTCGCGCTCCTCGCGCTCGGGGAACTTCTTCGCCCGGTTCTTCTCCTCCTCGATCTTGGTGCGCTGCTCCTCGAGGTACTCGGCCGGGTTGATGAAGTGCTCCATGTAGTCCTTCGACTTCAGGCGCGGGACCTCGGTGGCCTTCACCTCGGCGTCGGGATCGAACTTGGCGCGCTTGCCGTGAAACGGCGCATGCGGATCGATGAGGTTCTCGAGCGAGAGGCAGTGGTCCACGAACTCCTCGACCTTGTTGATGCCGATGCGCGCCACGTGGCGCCGCATCCGCGAGCCGTGGTTGGCCATCTTGTCGATCCAGCGGCGATTCGGATCGTAGTCGGTGCGCCGCACGGCCGGGTCCACCGTGCGGCCGCCGGTGTCGAGGTCAGTCGAGCGAAAGCAATAGTTGTTCTTGAAGAAGTCGACGTGCCCGCAGACGTGGGCCATGACGAGCTTCTGATCGACGAGCGAGTTGCCCTCGAGGAGGTAGGCGTACGAGGGGTTGTTGTTGATCACCATCTCGTAGATCTTCGACAGGCCGTACTCGTAGCTCTTGGCGAGCCGCTCGTACTCCATGCCGAAGCGCCAGTGCGGGTAGCGGTTGGGGAACCCGCTGTACGCCGCGATCTCGTTCATCTGCTGGTAGGTGAGGATCTCGAAGACGATGGGGAAGAAGTCGAGCCCCTCCGCCGCGGCGAAGGTCTGGATCTTGTCCTGTTCGACGCGCAGGTACTGCGGCAGCGCCGTCTTCAGCGCGAACTCACTCATGGGATGGAGAGTAGCAGGCGCCCCGGATTCCGCGCGCTAGATGAACGCGCTGCGTCTAGCGCCTGTCTCGAGGGAAGCGAGTGGCCTCCGGGAACGTTTGCGCACGACGGCCGCTCGGGGTAGCGGGCGGCGCCCCGAGGACATAAGCCGAGATGCGAGCCCGACGTCGCCTGGAACGAAGACTGATGACCGCCTGGGAGCGCGTCCTGGCCTGGACGCACATCCACCGCCGTGCGCTCGGCTGGGGAGCGCTCGGTCTCGCGCTCTCGCCCTTCCTCCTGGTGATCGGCCTCGCCGTCGTCACGCCGTTCCCTGCCGAGCTCGAGCAACCGGTGGCCGCGTCGGTGCGCGTCCTGTCCCGCGACGGTGAGCTGCTTCGCGAGGTGCGCACCGACGACGGCGCTCGCGCCCGCCCGCTCGCCGCCTCCGAGTACCCCAAGCAGGTCCGCGACGCGGTCCTCGCCGCCGAGGATCGCCGCTTCTATCAACACCCCGGCGTCGACGTGCTCGCCGTGGGGCGCGCGCTGGTGAGCGATCTCGCCCACCGGCACGTCGTCTCCGGCGCCTCGACGCTCACCATGCAGCTGGCGCGCACCGTCCGCCCGCACCGCCGCAACCTGTGGGGCAAGGTCACCGAGGCGGCGCTGGCGCTGCGCATCGAGGCGCGGCTTCCCAAGGAGCGCATCCTCACCGAGTACCTCAATCGCATCTCCTACGGCCCCAACCTGCGCGGCTTCGGCGCCGCCAGCCAGGCCTACTTCGCCGAGCCGCCCGCCGCGCTCTCCGTCGCCCAGACCGCGCTCGTGGCCGGTCTGCCACGCGGTCCGTCGATCTACGACGTGGCCCACCATCCCGACCGCGCCCGCCAGCGCCGCGACCGGGTGCTCGCCCGCATGCGCGACGACGGGATGATCGACGCCGCCGCCGAGCAGCGTGCGCTCGACGAACCGCTGGTGACCGCAGCGGCGCACCTGGTCCGCCCGGCGTTCGGCGCGCCGCACTTCGTCCGCGCGCTGCTCCAGGGGCAGCTCGCTCACGAGCAGCCCGGGCTGGCCGAGGCGCTCGCCGGCGCCCACGCCAAGGGGCTCGGGGAGATCGAGACCACCCTCGACCCCGAGCTGCAACGCGCGACCGAGGCCGCCGTCGGGCGCGCCGTCCACGAGCTCGCCGGCGACCACGTCACCGCCGGCGCGGCCCTCGTCCTCGACAACGCCACCGGCGACGTCCTCGCCTACGTCGGCTCTCCGGATTTCTTCGACGAGGAGGCGGGAGGGCAGAACGACGGCGTGACCGCGCTGCGCCAGCCCGGCTCCTCGCTCAAGCCGTTCGTCTACGCCGAGGCGATGGAGACGCTCGGCTACACCGCGGCGACGGTGCTGCCCGACGTGGAGCTGCACATCCCGCTCCCCGGCGGCGGCGACTACGTCCCCCACGACTACGACACCCGCCAGCGCGGCCCGGTGCGCCTGCGCGAGGCGCTGGGCAACTCGCTGAACGTGCCGGCGGTGTACACGCTGTACCAGCTGGGGACGGCGCGCGTCCTCGACCGCTACCACGCCATGGGCTTCGCCTCGCTGCACGAGACCGCGGAGACCTACGGCCCGGCGCTCGCCCTCGGCGACGGCGAGGTCACCCTCCTCGAGATCGCCCGCGCGTACTCGACCCTCGCCCGCGGCGGCGAGGCGCGCCCCTTGCGGTTCGTCACGCACCTCACCACGAGCACCGACGCAAGCGCCGACCCCGCCGCGCTCGTCGACTTCCAGCCCGGCGCGCTCACCCGCGTGCTCGGCGAGAAGACGGCGCTCGTCCTCGGCGACATCCTCAGCGACAAGGGGGCGCGCCTGTCGGCCTTCGGCGATCAGAACGCGCTCGAATTCGACTTCGACGTCGCCGCCAAGACCGGCACCTCCAAGGGCTATCGCGACAACGTCGCCGCCGGCTTCACCCGCGCGGTCACCGTCGTCGCCTGGGCGGGAAACTTCGACGGCTCGCCGATGCGCGACGTCAGCGGCATCGCCGGCGCCGGGCCGATCTTCCACGCGGTGATGGAAGCGGCGATGCAGGGGCGCCCGCGCGATCCGGCCTCGTCGTCTCTGTCGCTCGGCGCGATGAGCGGCGCGCAGACGGTGGCCGCGCGCCTCGGCCTCGAGCGCACCGCCGTCTGCCCGCTCTCCGGCATGGTCGCCACCAGCGCCTGCCCGCACCACGTGCAGGAGTGGCTCGCGGTCGGCGAAGCGTTCCACGCGCCCCCCTGCACCGTGCACGAGCCGGCGCGGGTCAACCTGCACGACGGCCTGCTCGCCGGCCCCGCTTGCCCCGAGCGCGACACCGAGACCCGGGTCTTCGAGCGCTGGACCGCTCCGTACGACCAGTGGGCCACGCAGACGAGCCGCGTCACGCTGCCCACCGAGAGCTCGCCCGAGTGCCCGGTCTCCGCCGACGACGATGGCGCATCGCCGGGCGAGGCCGACGCACCGCGCGTCACCTACCCCTTCGACGGCAGCCGCTTCGTCGTCGATCCCGAGCGCGCCCGCGACCACCAGCTGCTCGATCTCCGCGTCGACAGCGGCGGGCGCCCCTTCACCGTCACCGTCGACGGCGCCCCCCTGCCCGCTCCGTACACCTGGCCGCTCGCCGAAGGGCGTCACGAGATCGTCGCCCACGTCGGGAATCGCCCGAGCAAGACGGTCGTCATTCAGGTCCGCTGACGGCTCACTTACGGTACGGTCCGCCCGCTTCGTCTCGCTCTTTCCCCTCCGAGCTTCCCCCCATGACCGCTTCGCGTCGTCGTCGCTTCGTCCTGTTCGCTGCCGGCCCCATCGCAGCCAGTCTCACGGTCGCCGCCTGCTTCCACGGCCCCTCGGTCACCCCGACGGCGTCGCTCGGCCCCTCGGGCACCGACAGCGGCCCGTCGCGCTCGCGGGGCCCCTTCGCGGTCGTGTACGCGGCGCCGCGCGGCCACGCCATCCTCCGCCAGCAGCCGGGGATCACGGTGCTCTTCTCCCGCGGGGTCCGCAGCGTCGACATGGGGGACGAGGATCACGTCCCCGCGCTCTCGGTGCGCACGAAGGACGGCGGCGAGGTCCCGGGAAGCTGGCGCTGGACGGGGACGCGCGGTCTGCTCTTCACGCCGCGCGGCGAGCTCCCCGGCGGCTCCGACTTCACCGTCACCGTCCCCGCCGGCACGCGCGCGCTCGACGGCGCCGCGCTCGAGCATCCGTACACCTTCACCTTCGACACCGCCGGCCCCACCGTCGAGGCCTTCGCTCCCGTTGGTCCGCCGGGCGCCTACGCCAGCGTCGTTCCCGAGCGGGCCATGCCCGCGGAGGCCTCGTTCCGCCTGCAGTTCGATCAGCCGGTCGATCCCGCCGCCGTCGCCGCCGCCGCGCGTCTGCGCGTCTACTCGGTCGACGGAGACCAGGGGCAGACGCTCGGCGTCCGCGCCGCGCGCGAGAGCACCCCGCGCGATCCCAGCGTGCCGGCGACGCACGTGGTCATCCTCACGCCGGAGCACCCGCTCGCGCTCGACCACGAGGTCGATCTCACCATCGACGGCCACCTCCACGGCGTCGGCGGTCCGCGGACGATGGGCGACACGTACACGCACACCGCGCGCACCCACGGGCCGCTGCGGATGACCGACTTCTACTGCCCGCGCATCGAGCCGAACGGCCGCTGCAGCGCCGGCGGTGATCTGATGGTCACGCTCTCCAACCCGGTCTCGCCGGTGGAGTTCAAGAAGCACGTGAAGGCGGCGGCGCCACCGCGCGCGCTCGCCAAGGGGGAGAAGGTGCAGGTCGACCCGAGCTTCCGCCAGTGGCTCGGGGTGAAGCCGAAGCTCGG
>JAMFST010001412.1 GCA_026225435.1 Labilithrix luteola | reverse complement strand
CGCTCGCCCGCGCGCTCGACTGGGCCAAGCGCTTCGGCAAGACGCCCATCGTCGTGCGCGACGTGCCCGGCTTCGCCACCAGCCGCCTGGGGGTCATCCTCGGCGCCGAGGCGATCCGCATGCTGGAGCAGGGGGTCGCCAAGGCCGAGGACATCGATCGCGCCATGGAGATGGGCTACCGCCACCCGATGGGGCCGCTGAAGCTCACGGATCTCGTCGGCCTCGACGTGCGCCTCGCCATCCTCGACCACCTGCACAAGGAGCTCGGCGAGCAGTTCCGCGTGCCGCCGCTGCTGCGCGCCATGGTCCGCGCCGGCAAGCTGGGGAAGAAGAGCGGCGAGGGCTTCTACGTCTGGAAGGACGGAGTCGCCGTCGCGAGAGGCCAGCAATAAATTGCCGGAGAGGCCGCAAATCGTCGGTTGGGGGTCGTCGCCGTACATAAGTACGGCTCCTCCGCCCCGCCCTAGCTTTGCAGCCTCTCCGACAATTTCTTGCCGACCTCTCCGTAGCGGGGACGACAAATGAAGCCGCCGAAGCGAGCGCCGCGCGTCGCGGGAGAGACGCCCCCGGCCGGACCTCCGTGGGACGAGCCGGTCGACCGGGCGGCGTTCGCGTTCCTCGATCTCGAGATGACCGGGCTCGACGTCGACAAGGACCACATCGTCGAGGTCTGCATCCGCCGCGTCGTCGGGGACCAGATCGTGGGCGAGCTCGACACCCTGGTGCGCCCGCTCGATCGCGCCGGCGGCGCGGCCCACGTGCACGGTCTCGACGCCGAGGTGCTGGCGGGCGCGCCGTCGTTCGCCGAGGTCGCTCCGCGGATCCTCGAGCTGCTCGACGGCGCCATCCCGGTGGCCCACGCGGCCGAGTGGGATCTGGCGTTCCTCGAGCACGAGCTCGCCCGCCCACCCCTCGGGCAGACGGTGCATTTCCCCTTCTGGCTCGACACCTTGATCCTCTCGCGGCGCGCCTTCGCCTTGCCGAGCCACTCGCTCGACGCGCTCTCGGTCTCGCTGAACCTCGATCGCGGACGAGCTCACCGCGCCGGCGACGACGTGCGCGCCATGATCCAGCTCTTCGCCAAGGCGATGGCCGTTCTTGCGCCGGGGAGCGCGCGCGATCTCTGGCAGGTGCGCATCGCCGAGCGCAAGGCGCGCGACTCGGTGGTGGAGGCCTGTCGCGAGGCGGTCGAGCGAGGTCTGCCGGTCACGGTGAGCTACCGACCGAGCAAGAAGGGCGCGCAGACGCTGGAAATGGTCCTGACCGAGGTCCGGACGGATCTCGACCCGCCCCGGGTTCTCGGCTATCTGCTCCCCGGTCGCGGCCGCCGCGAGCTTCGAGCCGACCGCATTTTGCGCGTCGAGCCGGTGCCCGCCGGAGCCCCGTCCCCGAGCCCCGAGTAAGCCATGCGCCAGTCCCTCGTCTCGATCGCCTCGATCCTCGCCGTCGCCGGGATCGCCGGTTCGGTCTCCGCCTGTTCCGATCCGAACGCGCCCGACCGCACGCCCCTCGCCGACAAGTGGTTCAACCGCGCAAAAGAGTCCTACCACGCGGGCGACATCGAGGACGCCTCCCACGCGTCGGACGAGGCCCTGCGCGCCTCCCCCAAGGACAACGACGCCCGCGTCCTCGGCGCCAAGATCGCGCTCACCAAGCTCGATTACCCGGCGGCGCTCAAGCTGACCGAGGGGCTCACCACCGCCGACGCGCACTCCATCCGCGGCCGCGCGCTCTGGTACTCGGGTGACATCGAAGCGGCGGCCGACGAGCTCGACGCGCTCCTCCAGGATCCGTCGGTGAAGGACCCCTGGGCCGGGCAGATCTCCCAGCTGGCCCGCCGCGGCCAGGGCCGCCACCCCTTCTCCATGGAAGGCGGGATGATCGCCGCCGTGGAGCTCCCGCCGGCCGGCACCGCGCTGGTCGTCCCCTGCGAGCTCGAAGGGGAGCAGATCCTCGCGCTCATCTCGACCTCGCTCGGTGAGGTCGTCGTCGACTCCTCCTCGCGCCACGATCCGGCCTGGGTGAACTTCCGCTTCGGCGGGCAGATCGAGGTGCACGACGTCCCCGCGCTGCCGCAGGACCTCACCGAGCTGTCCCGCGAGCTGCACGCGCCCATCAAGGCTCTCATCGGCGTCAACCTCCTGCGCCACGTGCACGCCACCTTCGACCGTCGCGGTGACCAGTTCGTCGTCCGCAAGAGCGAGGCCGCCGCCCCGCCCGAGGCCAGCCGCGTTCCGCTCTATTACGTGCGTGGCGGCGGGATGATGATGCGCTCCGACGTCGCGGCGAAGGCCGACTCCGGCTCGACGTTCATGGTCGACAGCACCCAGCCCTACGCGCTGTCGCTCGACGAGGCCAGCTGGCGCAAGGCGGGCGTCGACCCGGCCACGCTCAAGGTCTACGGCACCGGCGCGACGCAGGTGAAGGAGGGGATGCTCCCCAAGATCCGCATCGGCGCCTTCGACCTGCCGCAGATCCCCGCCATCGAAGGGGGCCGCATCGACGAGCTGAAGTCGAGCCTCGACATCGACGTCAACGGCATCATCGGCTCGGGCATCCTCTCGCTCTTCCGCGTCACCTTCACCGACGACGGGCGCGCCGCCTGGCTCGAGGCGGATCCGTCGCTCACGACGAACAACGAAGCCGCTCCGGGCGCTCCGCCGGTCACGCTCCCGGGCGCCAGCGATCCGGGCGCCGCGGGCGGTGGCGCTCCCCAGCTCACGCAGCCGACCCTGGGCGGCAAGCCGTCGGCGAGCCCGTCGGCCGAGTCGGTGGCCCCGGCTCCCGGGGGGACCAAGAAGCCGAAGAAGCAGGCCGCGGGACCGGGGGCGGCCAAGTGAGCGACACCGCCGGCAAGCCGTCGACGGTGCCGACCCCGACTCCGTCACGTCACCCCGCGGCGGTCACCCGGCTCGCCGTCTACGCCGGCAGCTTCGACCCGGTCACCTACGGGCACCTCGATCTCATCGAGCGCGCCTCGGCGCTCTTCAGCGACGTCATCGTCGCCATCGGCGTCCACCCGACGCGCAAGGCGCTCTTCACCGCCGGCGAGCGGCTCGAGATCCTCCGCAAGGTCTGCGAGCCCTTCGACAACGTCACCGTCGAGTCGTTCGACGGCCTGCTCATCGAGTACTGCAAGAGCGTCGGCGCCCGCGTGGTCGTCCGCGGCCTGCGCGCCGCCACCGACTTCGAGTACGAGCTGCAGATCGCCCACGCCAACGCCGACATCCGCCCGGAGATCGACACGATCTTCCTGCCAACGCGGACCAAGCACGGCTTCGTCTCCGCCTCGCTGGTGCGCGAGATCGGCAGCCACCACGGCGACGTGAGCCGCTACGCGCCGGAGGTGGTGCAGAAGGCGCTCATCGCCAAGTTCCCCCAGGCGCGCAAGGCCGGCGACGGCACGGAGATGCCGTGAGCGTCGTCGACCGTCTGGACGAGACCGTCGCGGTCATCACCCAGCGTCGCGGCGCCGGCGCCAGCAAGCCGGCGGTCGGTCTGATCCTCGGCAGCGGCCTCGGAGCCTTCGCCGACACGCTGACCGACCTGGTGAAGCTGCCGTACTCGGAGCTCCCGCACCTGCCGACCTCGCGGGTCGCCGGCCACGCCGGCAACCTGTGCTTCGGGAAGGTCGGCGACGTGCCGGTCGTCTGCATGCAGGGGCGCATCCACCTCTACGAGGGGCACCCGGTGACCGACGTCGTCCACGGCGCGCGCACCATGGCCCGGCTCGGTGTCCACACCGTGCTGGTGACCAACGCCGCCGGTGGTCTCGTCCCCGAATGGGAAGCGGGAGACCTCATGCGGGTCACCGATCATTTGAACATGACGGGCACCACGCCGCTCCTCGGCGCCAACGAGGAGGCGCTGGGCACGCGCTTCCCCGACATGAGCCAGGCCTACGACCGCGAGCTCGGGCAAGCGCTGGTCGAGGTCGCTGCCGCCGCCAACCTGCCGCTCCGCGAAGGCATCT
>JAMFST010001411.1 GCA_026225435.1 Labilithrix luteola | reverse complement strand
GGCCATGACGACGATGCCGATGAGGTCCCCCTTGGCCATGGGGGCCAGCTTGTCGAGCAGCTCGTCGCCGACGCCGTTGGCGCGGGTGAAGTCGTCGATGGCCGCGGCGAGATCGGGGTTCTTCGCGGTGAGGTCATTGCTGTACAGCGGCGCGCAGGGGTAGCCGTGCAGGTGGCGGTCGACGACCTCGTTGAACGGGTCCCACGCCTCGGCGTTCACCCGGCCGTCCTTGAACAGGCCGAGGAAGGAGATGTTCGCCGGGGCGCGCGCGTAGTCGGCCGCGTAGCTCACCTGGATGTTCTCGTCGGCGCACGAGGAGAGCGCGCCTGCGATGCCGATGAGCCCGAAGGCCACGGCGACGACGGACAGAGACGCGAGGCAGCGACGAAGGGGGCGAGCGAGCGGCAAGGTCATGGGAAGAGCGGGCGCCACGGTGACGGCCATCCGGCGCGAAGGCAAGCTCTACTCGCGCTTGACCCTCGGCTCCATGGAGTCACGCTTCTTCACATGATCGGTCCCCTCGAGACGCTCCCCGCCATCTCGCCCACCACCGAGCGCTGCTCTCGCTGCATCAAGCCGGCGGTGTACTTCCGCCGGGAGCACGATCAGATCTACTACGCCTGCCAGGACCACCAGCGTGAGCAGCCGCTGGCGACCTGGAAGACGGTCGAGGGGATCGAGCTCGGCGCGAACAAGATCCTCGCCGGTGTCAGCGCCGCGCTCGACCTGGGCGCCAAGGTGCGCGCGCGCAAGAACGCGAGCAAGCCGAAGAAGAAGTAGCCGCCGTCGCGGTCACATCCGCTCGGGCGCGGTGATCCCCAGCAGACCGAGGCCGGTGGCGAGCGTGCGCGCGGTGAGGCCGGCGAGCGCCAGACGCGCGTCGCGGATCTCGGTCGTGTCGGCGCGCAGCACCGGACACTGCTCGTAGAAGGTGGTGAAGCGCGTCGCCAGCTGGAACAGGTAGGTGCACAGCTTGTGCGGCGCGAGCTGCGCGCCGACCGTCTGCACCGTGGCGGAGAAATCGAGGAGCTCGAGGGCGAGAGCGCGCTCGGCCGGCTCGATCGGACGGAGCGCGCGCGGGTCGATCGTCTGCTCGCGCAGGGTGTCGTGACGGAGCAGCGAGCGGATGCGCGCGTGCGCGTACTGCAGGTACGGGCCGGTGTTCCCCTCGAAGGCGAGCATGCGGTCCCAGTCGAAGACGTAATCCTTGTTCCGGTCGGTCGACAGGTCCGCGTACTTGAGCGCGCCGACGCCGATGGCGCGCGCGGTGGCGACGCGCTCCTCGGCCGTGAGCGAAGGGCTGCGCGCGGCGACGGCGGCATCGGCGCGGACGCACGCCTCGTCGACCAGCGACGAGAGCGACACGTTGTCGCCGCTGCGCGTCTTGAACATCTTCTTGTCGGCGCCGAGGACCGCGCCGAACGACACGTGCTCGGCGACGACCGGCGGCTTGAGCCAGCCGGCCTCGCGGGCGACGGCGAACACCATGGCGAGGTGGAGCTGCTGCGGTGCGCCGACCACGTACAAGAGCCGCGTGCCGCCGAGCGCGCCCATGCGGTGGCGGATGGTGGCGAGATCGGTGGAGGCGTACCCGTAGCCGCCCCCCTGCTTGCGCACGATGAGCGGGAGGGGATCGCCGGTCTTCCCCTTGAAGCCGGCGGGGAAGACGCAGAGGGCGCAGTCGCTCTCGACCAGCAGGTCGACCTTGCGTAGCTCCTCGACCACGCCGTCGAGCTCGTCGTTGTAGCGGCTCTCCCCGGCGATGTCGGCGGGGCGAAGGGTGACGTCGAGGCGGCTGTACAGTTCTTCCAGGTAGGACACCGACTGCGCCACCAGCGCGCGCCACAGCACGAGCGTCTCCTCGTCGCCCCCTTGCAGCAGCACCACGCGACGGCGCGCCCGCTCGGCGAAGGCCGGATCGCCGTCGAACTTGGCGCGCGCCGCCTGGTAGAACGTCGTCCAGTCGCCGCGGGCGAGCTCGGTGGCGCCGTCGTCGACGAAGTTCTCCAGCAGCATGCCGAACGGCGTGCCCCAGTCACCGAGGTGGTTCTGCCGCACCACCTTGTGGCCCAGGTGATCGAGCACGCGGGCGAGCGCGTCGCCGAGGATGGTCCCGCGCAGGTGGCCGACGTGCAGCTCCTTGGCGACGTTGGGCGACGAGTAGTCGATGACCACCGTGTCCGGCGTCGCCGCGCTCGTCACCCCCAGCCGCGCATCGTCGCCCATCGCCAGCAGCGCCTCCGCCAGCGCCTCGGCGCGCAGCGTGAGGTTCAGGTAGCCCGGTCCGGCGATCTCGATCGTCTCGCAGACCGTCCCCAGGCCGCCCGCCTCGAGCTCGCCCAGGAGAGCCTCGGCGACCTTGCGCGGCGGCTGCTTCACCTTCTGCGCGAGCGCCAGCGCCACGTTGCACTGGTAGTCGGCGTGCTGCGAGCGGCTCAACTTCACCGCCGCCTGCGCCGCGATCGCCTGCTCGGCGCCAAAGAGCTTGTCGACCGCCTGCGCGATGCGCGCTTCGATCTGCGAGACCCGAGAAACGGGGGACGTCTGCGAGGGAGGGGTTGCCACGCCCCTCGTTTACTTGAACTGGGCCGCGCCGGTACTGGTGACGTTCGCCGCGGCGGCCGGGAGCGTGTCGATCAGCTGCTGCCCGTCGATGCTGGTGACCCGCACGGTGACCGGCCCCGGACCGCTGCCGCTTCCGTCGACGAAGTAATTGTAGGACTCACGCCCGACGTTCACGAAGGCGCCGTTGACCTTCAGCTCGAGCGACTTGATGGGCAGCCGCGAGTTGGTGACCTGCAGCGCGAACCAGTACTGCGAGACACCGTCCTTGTAGTCGTACTTCAGGTTCCCGGTGACGTCGCACTCGACCACCTTCCAGGTGACCGGCACGATCCCGAGCGACACGTCGGCCAGCTTGGCGAAGGCCTCCTCGCTGAGGTCGAGGTGCCCCTTCTCGCACTCGGGGCAGAGGTCGACGACGCGCACCGTGAGATCTCCCTTGGGCCCGGTGATGGCGACGCACTCGCCGCAGACCGCGGCGTCGTTGAACTCGGGGGCGTCCATGGCGGCGACGTCGAGGTCGTCCGGCGTCGCATCGAACGAGCAGGCGCCGCCGCCGGTGGCGTCGTAATAGGTGATCTTCCCGCTCTCGCTCGCGCTGCTGTAGCCGCCGCCGGCGCTCGCGTCGCTTCCGCTCTTCGGGATCTCGCTGCTGCCGGCGTCGGATCCGCTGCCGGAGGAATCATCGCTGCCGCACGCCCCGAGGACGGCGGTACCCACGACGGCGAGAGCGAGGGCGAGGATGGGACCGCGCATGGCTCAGGGCATCGCGCGGACGGCGGCGAGGACCTCTTCTGCGTGCACGCCAGGGTCCACGTCCGGCCACACCTTGGCGATCTTCCCTTCGCGGTCGACGAGGAATGTCATGCGCTGATCGCCGATGATGTTGGTGCCGACGCCGTAGCGGCTGGAGACGGTGTGGTCCTCGTCCGCGGCGAGCGCGAAGGGGAGCTTCTTCTCCTCGAGGAACGACTGGTGCGAGGCGAGCGAGTTGGACGACACGCCGATCACCGTCACCCCGGCGTCGACGAACTTGGTCCAGGCGTCGCGGAAGGCGCAGGCCTCCTTGGTGCAGCCGGGGGTGCCGTCCGACGGATAAAAGTACACGACGGCGGCGTGCCCCTGCGCCGAGGCGAGGGTGACCGGGTGGTGGTGCACGTCGAAGCCGGTGACGGCGGGAGCGACCGCGCCGACGGGGAGCGGCCCCTTGCCGCCGTCCGGGCGCTGCACCGGTCCACAGGCGACCGCGCTGGCGACGATGAGGACGAGGAGGGGGACGGTAAATGCGCTCGACCTTGTTCTCGCCTTCATCTCCGGTGAGTATGACATCGTTAGATGGCGAGCTCCAAAGCGTCCCACGAGCCGACGGTCGATCTCGTCCACCAGGTGAGACGCGCGCTCGAAAAAGGCGCGCTCCCCGCAGATGCGCTCTCCTCGCGCGGGATCGCTGCGCTCCTTGGGCAGTCGACGTCGGTGGTGTACCACCGCTGGGGGTCGCTCGACGGGCTGCTCTTCGCGGTGGCGACGAGCGGCTTCGACGAGCTGGCGACCAAGCTCGAGACGCTGCTGACGGAGAAGCGCGGCGCCAAGAAGGTCGCCGAGGCCTACGTGAGCTTCGCGCTCGATCGGCCGGCGCTCTACGCGCTGATGACCGAGCGGCCGTTCGACGCCGACGCGCTGCGTGCCGGCGGGATCACCGCCAAGCGCCCCTCGGCCACGCGGGTGACCAAGGCGCTCGCCGCGAGCCTCGGTCTCAAAGGGGGAAAGAACGACGATCCCGACGAGGCCGACGACGCCCGCCTGTTCCACGCCGCGCTCCACGGCCTCGCGGTGCTGCCGGGCGATCGCGAAGCGGCGCTGCGAGCGGCACGCCGGCTGGTGAAGCGGCTCGGCTGATCCCGCTCAGGCGTCGGCGGCGGAGCCCGCGATACGAGCGGCGCGCCGGTCGAAGGCCTTGCGCGACGCCTCGACCTCGTGGCGCCGACCGAAGGCCCACATGGCGAGCGCGGTGACCGGAGCGAGCACGTCGCGACCGAGCGAGGTGAGCTCGTAGGACACCTGCGGCGGGCTCGCCGGCGTCACGTGCCGCACGAGATAGCCGTCGCGCTCGAGGCCGCGCAAGGTCGAGGTGAGGACCTTCTGGGAGATGGACCCGATGCGTCGTTTCAGCTCGCTGAAGCGCATCGGGCCGCCCGACAGCAGGTAGATGACGAGGATCGACCACTTGTCGCCGACGCGCGAGAGGACCGCACCGACCGACTCGCACTCGGCGGGCGGGAGCACGTCGAAGACGGCGGTGCAGGGGCCGGTAACCTTGGGGTGACGTGGGGCCATCGAGGTGCCTTCTTGCGCCGGAAATGTGGTCACCGCAAGTACCCACGTATGGAACTGAAACCAGACACGACGGTCCTCGTGACCGGCGGCTCGGGCTACGTCGCGGGCTGGATGATCGTCGAGCTCCTGCGCCGCGGGCTGCGGGTGCGCACGACCGTGCGGAGCGCGAGCAAGGAGGCGCCCCTGCGCGCCGCGGTGGCCACCCAGGTCGATCCGGCCGATCGCCTCACCGTGCACCTCGCCGACCTTACCCGCGACGAAGGATGGGACGCCGCCGTCTCCGGGTGCCGCCACGTGATCCACGTGGCCTCGCCGATGGGGCAGGGGATGGGACGGAACGTCGATCTGCTGGGACCGGCGCGTGCCGGTTCGCTCCGCGTGCTCGAAGCCGCGGCGCGCGCCGGAGTCGAGCGCGTGGTGACCACCTCGTCCGTCGTCGCGTCCATGACGGTCCACGCCGGCGACGAGGCGGAGCCAGCCGACGAGAGCGTCTGGACCGATCCCGCCCGACCGGGCGTCGACAACTACTCGCGCTCGAAGACGCTCGCCGAGCGCGCGATCTGGGACTTCGTGGAGCGCCGAGCGGCGACGGGGAGCGGCGGCCTGTCGGTGACGACGATCTTGCCAGGGTTGATCCTGGGACCGGTGATGACCGGCTCGGTCTCCGGCTCGGTGGAGCTCGTCGAACGGCTCCTCAACGGCCGGATGCCGGCGATTCCGCGGATCGGGTTCTCGCTCGTCGACGTGCGCGATCTGGTCGACCTGCACCTGCGGGCGATGGTCGCACCGGCCGCCGCGAACGAGCGCTTCCTCGCTGCTCCGGAGCACCTCTGGCTGGCGGAGATCGCCGCGATCCTGCGCGAGCGCCTCGGTACGCGCGCGAAGAAGGTGCCGACGCGCGTGATGCCCGATCTGGTCGTTCGCCTGGCCGCGCTGGTCCGCGAGGATGCGCGCTTCCTCGCTCCCCGACTGCGCGAGCGACGCGAGTTCAGCTCGGTGAAGGCGCGAGCGCTGCTGGGATGGGAGCCGCGCCCGGCCGCGCGCACCCTGGAGGACACGGCGGAGAGCCTGTTCGCGCACGCACTGGCGTGAGCTCGGTCAGAACGGATCGCGCGAGAAGAACGGCGCCAGCGCGAAGAGACGCTCGGTGCGGACGATGGTATCCACGGACAGCACCTCCGCCCAGCCGAGATCGACCAGCGACGATGCCTTCCAGCCGCCGAAGGCCAGCGCCGTGAGCGCGCGCGTGTCGAGGCGCAGATCGGCCGGCTCCGCGCTCTCCTCCACCCGCGTGGGCACTCCGGCGCCGGCGTGGACGGAGAGCTTCCGGCCGTCGACCTCGAGGACGATCGTGTCCTCCACCGTCGCCGTGTACCCGCGAGCCGCCAGCGCGCGCGCCGGCTCCACGATGCGCATCATCGGCCCGCCGGATACGATCCCCAGCGGGTGCTCGAGCTCCTCGACGCCGAATCCGTGCGCGTCGGCGTCGACGAGCGCGAGCTCCAGGGGATCTCCGTCCGGAACCTCGAGCAGGATCTCCGCGACCTGATCGCGCTGCGCGTGGAGGTGGGCGTACAGCGCGGCGCGTGCCTCGGCGTCCTCGGTGAGCAGATCGTCGACCCGCAGCCGGGTGCGCGCGTGCGACTCGTCCTGCAGCAGCGCGGTGAAGATCGCGCCGCGGGTGACACCGTCGCGCACGGCGACGATCACGCTCACCCTATCGTCGGCCAGGAGGCGGAGCCACGACGTCTCGGTCCGAAGCACCCAGCCGGTGTGCCGCGCCGCCTCCAGCGCGTGCAGCTCGCGCAGCCGCGGAAGGTCGTCCCCGTTGGCCACTCGCAGGTGATGGCCGGCCACGCGGCTCTTGAAATGGGCGAGCGCCGCCGGGGCGATCGACAGACGGCGCTGGCTGGGCGCCTGGACGTACCCGTGACGCGCGTAGAACCCCTGGCGAAACGCGTAGAGCATGGTGATCGCGTGCCCCTCGGCGAGCGACTGCGCGTGGAGGTGCTCGAGGAGCACGCGCGCCACCCCCGAGCCGCGCGCCTCGGTGGCGACCCCGACCGAGGCGATCCCGCCGACGCGGACCTTCGCGCCACCGAAGAGGCCGTCGAGCCCGAAGAGGAAGGCGTGACCGACCGGTTCGCCGTCGTCGCCACCGCGCCGGGCGACCAGGAGACGGTCGAAGCCACCGCGCGGGTTGGCGAGAAAGTTCCGCCGTCGCACCTCCACCCCGCGGCCGTTGGGAAACGCGGTCAAATGGACGGCAATGAGCCGCTCGATCTCGGATTCCTTCGCGGGAGCCACCGTGAGGTCGGTCGTCATGACGGGAACGAGTCTGCAGCAAATTGGGCCACGGCGATCACCCTCTGATACCGGCAAAAGGATGACCGAGCGGCAAGTGACGGATCAGTCCGACTTCGAGACCGAAGCTCCGAAGAGCGAGGGGATGGGCGGTATCGGGGCCGACTTCGTGGCCACCCTCGGTCGCCGTGTAGCCGACGCGCGCACCCTTCTGCCCACGCTCACCCGCGGGGAAGGCAACGCCGCCAACCTCGCCGAGCTGCGGCGCAAGCTGCACGCGGTCTCGGCCGGCGCCAAGCTGCTCAAGTTCGACATCATGGCCAGCTCGCTGGGCGAGGCGCTCGCCATCATCGACCGCGCCAACGGCGGCGGCGTCACCGGCGCCAAGCCGACCCTCATCTCCGAGAAGGACGCCGCGCTCCTCGGGCAGATCCTCGACGACCTCCCCGCGCTCGCCTGGAGCGAGTCGCGCACGGCGCGTCGCAAGAGCCAGAGCGGCCGTGACAGCGCGGCTATCGAGAAATTCGACGACGTCGTCCTCCCGCTCGACACCGAGCTCCCCTACACCTCGCTGGTGGTCGGCGGGCAGTCGCTGGTCGACGCGCTCGGCGACGACACCGGCAGCACGCGCGCCTCCTTCGAGTGCGAGCGCAGCGACGACGTGCAGGTCGCCATCGACCGCGCCCGCTCGCTCGCCCCCGACGTCATCGTCCTCGACGCCGACGTGAAGGACGCGGAGCTGTTTCTCGAGGCGCTGGCCGACGACGAGGTCACCGAGCCGGTGCCGCTGATCGTGGTGGGCACCTTCGCCCGCCCGGGAGACGCCGAGCGCTTCGTCGCCATGGGCGCGTCGCGCACCTTCGAGAAGCCGCTCATCCGCGGCACCCTGCGCCGCGCCTGCGAACGCGCCATCGCCATGCGCGAAGGGAAGACCGAGCGGCTGCCGCTGGGCGAGCCGACGATGACCGAGCTGGCCGAGCGCCTCTCGCAAGAAGTGAAGCAGGCGCTGCTCGCCGATGTCGACGGCGCGCGCAACTGCAAGATCCCGCTGGGGGATGGAGCCGAGGTGATCGGCGCCATGTGGGGAGCCATCGCGCGCATCCGCGAGGTGGTCACGGCCCGGACCGACGGTGTGGTGCGCTTCTCCGGGCAGGGACCGGAAGGGGCCATCGCGCTGGCGCCGTGGCTGCACGGCGACGTCGCGCGCTCGGATCGATCGACCCGCGCGCGCGGCGCCTCGCCCGAGGTGCGCCTGCACGGCCGCCGCGTGGTCGTGGCCGACGATGACCCGGGCGTCACCTGGTTCCTCGCCGATCTGCTCCGCGCCGCCGGCTGCACGGTGCACGAGGCGATGGACGGACGCGCCGCGCTGGAGCTCGCCTTCCGCGTGCAGCCGGACCTCGTCATCAGCGACATCCTCATGCCCGGCATGGACGGCTTCGCCCTGTGCCGCGCGATGAAGCGCGACGTCGCCCTGCGCGACACGCCGGTGGTGCTCCTGTCGTGGAAGGAAGATCTGCTGCAGCGCGTGCGCGAGCTCGGCGCCTCGGCGGCCGCCTACATGCGCAAGGAGAGCGACTCGCGAGCCATCGTGGCCCGCGTCCGCGAGGTGCTCAAGTCCCGCGCCCGGGTCGAAGCTCGCCTGCGCGCCGAGGACGAGGTGCGCGGTCGCCTCGACGGCCTCACCGTCCGCTCGCTCCTCGAGATCGTCTGCTCCAACCGTCGCTCGGCGCGCATCTCGCTCCGCGACGCCTCCTTCCTGTACGAGGTCGAGGTCCGCGAAGGCGTCCCCTTCCGCGCCTCGCGTGCGTCCGCCGACGGCAGCTTCGTCCGCGGCGAGATCGCCCTCGCCCACGCGCTCGGAATCGGCGCCGGCCGCTTCACCGTGGAGCCGAGCCGCAGCGAGGTCACCCGCGATCTCAAGGGGACGCTCAGCGAGCTGCTCGCTCCGGCGCTGGCCCGCGCGCGCGCCGCCACCATGGTCACCACCGGCGCGGCGCTGACCAAGGTCGAGCGCATCCAGATCGACGACGACGCCCTCGACGCCTACCTCCGCGCGACCCCCGAGCCGAGCCGTGGCTGGGTGGCCCGCATCGCCTCCGGCACCTCGCCGCGCTCGCTCCTTCTCGAGGGGGCGGTCGATCCGACCTTGCTCGACGACCTCCTCTCCGACCTGGCCACGCGCGGCTCCATCGCCGCAGTGCAGGGCGAGGGCGGGATCGATCTGCTCACCCCCGCCGTCGAGCGCATCGGGCGCGTGATGCGCGGCGAGGAGAGTCTCCGCCCCGCGGGCAAGCGCTCGCTCATCCCCTTCCGCTCCCCCACGCCGCCGCCGCCGGACGTCAGCAGCGACGACGACGAGATGCCCGCTGACGCGCTCGAAGGGGACGGCGCGCTCGAGTCGGCCGGCTACGACGGGGACGACGACGTCGCCGGAGCCGCCGCCTTCCGCGACCGCCTCGACATCTCGCCGTCGCCGGTCATCGCCCTCGCCCGCAAGAGCGACGCGCACACCCCGGCCTACGGCTCGGTGGGCGCGGCGTCGTCGGGCCACGCGAAGAGCGCCGACGAGACCGACGTCGACGACGCGCCGGTCGGCTTCTGGGAGAGCGACGAGATGTCCATCCCGGTCACCGTCGACCCCTCGCAGCCGAGCAAGCGCCTCAGCGTGACCACCGCGCCGCGCGCCGCGACCACCCGCGCGGCCCAGGCCGCAGCGGCGAAGGTCGCCAAGGCTGCGCCGGCCGAGCCAGTGAGCACGACCATCCCGGGGCTCAAGAAGCGGTCGAGCCGCGGCTGGCCGATCGTCATCGCGCTCGCTCTCGCCACCGGGGCCGGCGTATACGCATACGACTCGATGAGCACGTCCCCGCAGCCGTCCGGTGCGGCCGCCAAGGTCGCTCCCGAGACCCCCTGAAGATGTCGATCGCGGTCGCGCGTGCGGTCCGTCTGGCCGCCGCGGTCGCGACGGCGTCGCTGGCGACCGCCTGCTCCTCGGGCTGCGGTCGCAGCCACGACGGCACCAGCGGGAACGGCTCCAGCGATTCGCCGCGCGCAACCAGCGCGCCGTCCGCTTCCGCAGGGGCATCCGGTGATTCGAACGGCGCGAGCGGCGCCGCGACCGGCGACGATGACGGGCAGGTCTACCCGCTCCTCAAGCACCTCGACACCTGCGTGCTCGGTCATGACGGCGTGCTCCTCGACGCCGGCGACCCCTCGATGCGCCGCCACTACGGCGATCGCATCGCCCGGCCGCTGGTCGACGACGTCGAGCGCGACGGCGCCACCTGGGCGCGCTTGCGCGACCGCACCATCACGCTCTCGTTCTACGGCTTTCCCGAGGACAGCGCCCCCAGCGATCCGCCGGTCACCTCGGTGGACGTCCGCTTCCGGGCCCCCTTCGCCCGCAGCGTGACCGCCACGCTCAACGGCCGCACCATCGGCACTGCCTCGCTCGGTCGCGGCCCGAACGAGGGCTCGCAGGTCGTCTCGCTCCACGCGCCGTTCGCCGCGCTCGTCGAGGGGAGCAACGAGGTCACGCTCCACTTCGCCACACCCAAGGGGGTCTCGGCGCCCGCCGAGGTCGACTGGGTCCACGTGGGCGCGGGGACCTCGGATCAGACGTACGCCGCCCCGACCCGCGGCGACACGCTCACCACGCCGACCGTCGGCGGCGAGAACCACGCGGCGCTCTCCTTGCGGGCGCCCGGCTTCGTCCGCTGCGCCGCCCCGCTCCCCGCTTCCGGGCGCGTGCAGATGCTGCTCGCCCTGGCCGGCGGTGACGACGCGCAGGTCGTCATCCGCGAGCGCCGCGATCGCGCTCCGATGGCGGAGCTGGCGTCCATCCATCTGCAGGCGTCGGACACCACGCGCTGGCAGACGGTGGACCTGCCGCTCCCCGCGGAGGGGCAGCCGCGGCTCGCCTTCCTCGAGGTGGCGGTGACCCAGGCGAGCAAGGGGACCCGCGTCCTCGTCGGTGAGCCGAAGCTCGTCGGAAGCGGCGGCGCCACGGTCGCTCCCGCGCCGAACCTGCGCGGCGTCGTGCTGCTCGTCGACGGTGACCTCACGCCCAGGCGAATGGTCCCCTACGGCGCGGTGTCCGGCGGGGGCGCGGCGATGCCGGAGCTCGCCGCGCTCGCCCACGACGGCGCCACCTTCTACGCCCACCGCGCCTCGTCGTCGTACCCCGCGTCCGCCATGGCCTCGATGCTGAGTGGGTTGCCCGCGTTCCGCGCGCGGCTCAACGACGCCGACGCGGCCTTGCCGCCAGACGTGGTCACGATCGCCGACGCCGCGCGCCAGGCCGGCGTGGTCAGCGCCTTCTTCACCGAGAACCCGACCACCGGCGCCGCCTTCGGCTTCGGTCGCGGCTGGGGG
>JAMFST010001410.1 GCA_026225435.1 Labilithrix luteola | reverse complement strand
GTCGCGAACGATTCGAAGAGGCGCCCTCCGACGCCGCCCTCGATGTGGACCACGCTCCGGTGCTTGCCGGCGAGGCGGTACTTCTGGCCGCCCCTCCACCACTGGTCGACGTCCTCCGTGAAGGCGCGAAACGCCACCGCCGGCGGGATGCGCACCAGTATCGAAACGCGCGCCTGGTCGTCCGTGCGCGCCGTCATGGTCGCCTCGTGCTGCCGTACTTGCGCTCGACGTGCTCCTTGAAGGATCCGAGCCGGTCGCCCCAGAAGCCTTCGACCTCGTCGAGCCAGGTGCGCATGCGGGCGAACGGCTGGGGGAGGAGGCGGTACTCGCGGCCGCGTGCGTCGTCCTCGCTGGTGGTCTCCTCGACGAGGCCGGCCTTGCGCAGGACGCCGAGGTGACGGCTCGTCGTCGGCCGGCTGAGCGACAGCTCCTCCGCGATGTCGCTCGACCGGAGCGGCTTCTTGCGGAGCAGCCGGATGACCGCGAGGCGCGCCGGATCGCCGAGCGCGACGAACGTCTTGTCGAGGCTAGGACGCACGGGGCCGGCCGTCCCGGATCCGGTGCCAGAACCACCAGTGGTGCCCTTCGGGATCCTCGGCGCGGTAGCCGCGGTCGGTCCAGTAGTCGTCGCCGTAGTCGGTCGTCCTCGGGGGCTCGACGATCTTCGCACCCGCCGCGCGAGCGCGTTCGCAGTGCGCGTCGGCGTCGTCGACGATGACCGCGAGGATCTGCGTGTTTGCGCCGCCGACCGAGCGCGGGCTCTTGTCGGGCGATGGCTCGCCACCGTCCGCCCTCTCGCCGGTCTGGTGAACCGAGACGAGCCCCTCGCCGAAGACCAGCTCGGAGTAGTCGACGCGTCCGCCCTCGCCTTCGACCTTGAGCCGGAGCTCGAAGCCGAAGGCGCGACAGAGGAAATCGATGGCGCCGTGGGCGTCGTCGTAGAACACCGCACTGGAAATGCGCGGCCGGTCGTCGGGGAGCTCTCTCATCGGTGTCCGTGGCCTCGATGTGGTTGCTTGATTGAAATATAGTTTCTCATTTCAGCAATTACATGTCAAGGCCCGGCGGCCCTCGGCTCTCGAGGAGCGGCGCGACGTCCAGCTCCGGCAGCAATCCCGGTCATGCACGCGGCGGCGGTCCGGGCATGCCATGAACCCCGTGTCGCCCGACCGCCTGCGCGACGTAGTCGACGCCGTGCTCGAGGCTCTCGACGAGGGCCTCGACGGACGTGCACTGGCGGCGCGGGCGATGCTGAGCCCGTTCCACTTCAACCGCCTGGTTCGCGCCGGCATCGGCGAGGCGCCCGCGGCGTTCCGGCGTCGCCTGCTCCTCGAGCGAGCCGCCTGGCAGCTCGGTCGCGGCGCCACCGTCACCGACGCGGGCCTCGAGGCGGGCTACGACGCCGTCGCGGCGTTCTCGCGCGCGTTCAGCCGCGCCTTCGCGGTGCCGCCCAGTCGGTTCGCCGACGAGCCGCGCACCTTCCGCCTGCCGTCACCCAACTCCATCCACTTCCATCCCCCGGCGGCCTCTTGCTGCCCGGCCAACCGAGGACCACGACCATGGATCTGTCCGATCGTCTCGTCGAGCACGACCACTGGCTGACCGCGCGCCTGCTGGAGAACGCCGCCACCCTCCCCGACGACGCTCTCGACCGGCCCATCCGGCCCGGATTGACGGTGCACGCGTTCGAGGGGCCCGAGCCCGACGTGCGGACGATGCTCGAGCGCATCGTCTTCACCAAGAAGGTGTGGACCGCGGCCATCGGCGGGCGCGACATCCCGCCGCGCGACCAGCGGAGCATCGCCGATCTGCAGGCGCGCCTCTCCGCGGTGCAGCCGCAGTTCACCGCGCTGGTCCGGCGCATCCGCGATCGCAACGAGTGGGACGACGTCTTCGTCGACGC
>JAMFST010001409.1 GCA_026225435.1 Labilithrix luteola | reverse complement strand
GGCCCGTTCTGCAGCACCTTGCCGCCGGCGAGCGCGCCGGCGTCGGCGGCCGCGGGGTTGAACGGGTCGTACTGGAGCGAGGTGGCGACGTTGAACGAGCTGACCGTGGAGTAGACGCCGTACTGCCCGTCGGCAGGGTTCAGCGCGGCGGCGCCGTACGTGGGGATGCCAAGCCCCGTCGCGGTGCACGCCAGCGGGGCGCCGACGTCTTGCCAGCAGAACTTCGAGCTCGGACCGCCCGTCGTGTACAGCCGGAGCCCGCCGTCGGAGAGCGCCTCGAGGCCGACGCCGACGTTGGGGTACGCGTTGCCCGCCACGAAGCCTTGGTTGCCGGTCGCGAGGACGGTCTGGCCGCCGTCGCCGTCGACCTCGAGGATCTGCGTGGTCACGCCGTTCAGGTCGCCGCTGATGCCCAGCGCCGCGCCGGTGGCCGCCATGCGCATGTACCCGGATTCGGGGGAGAGCCCGGTGCTCAGCACCGTCGCCGTGCTGCCGCCGTCCGGCTCGCCGCGGGGGAACACCTGCAGGAAGTAGACGCCGTTCACGTCCTCGAGCACGTACACGCGCGTCTCGCTGACGGCGAAGGCGAAGATGGGCAGGCTGGTGGTGTAGACCTCCGCCACGTCCGGCACCGAGGCCTCCGGCGCCGCATCGGTCGCGCCGTCGCCGAGGGTCGCGTCGCCGCCGTCCTCCGGGGACACGGTGGCGTCGGGTACCGTCGTGGTCCCCGCGTCGCCGTACACCTGGCAGACGGGGTGCGCCGGGCTGTACGTGTCGCAGTCGCTCACCAGGACGGAGATGCTCTGCACCAGCGGGTTGGTGCACGCTCCCGGCGGCAGCTGCAGGCGTCCTGCCTTGGTGATCGTCCATCCGTACGTCGCATCGTTCTCGATGGGAACGATGCACCCGCTGCCGCTGCACCAGCCGATGTGGCCGGGCGGCACGTTCAGCCCGATGTTCACGTTCTGCCCGCTGGCGGCGGCGGGGACGTCGATCGAGCAGTCGCTCGCCGAGGGGACGGGCAGGGTCGTCGCCGCGGTCGCGCCAGCGCCGCCGAAGCAGGAGAGCACGTCGAAGCACTCCGGCCCGTCGCTGGAAACCAGATGGTCGACGCGTCGAAGGTCGACAGGTCGAGCGAGTCGAGCTGGAACGAGCCGCAGCCGCCGCCGGTGGACGTCTGTCCAGATGGACAGAGCAAGCTGGTGAGCGAGCTCACCGTGGTGCTCGCCGGCGCCGTGGTGACCGAGCCCTCGTCGAGCCAGTCGATGTTCACCGGCAAGAGCGCGGTGCGGTCGGCGGGGATGGTGGTGATGGTGTCGCGCAGGCTGATCGCGGTCCCCTTCTGGTAGCCGACGACGCGGATCTTGATCGGCGAGGAGGTCCCCCGCACGATCGCCAGCGTCGCCGGGAACTTCGCCGTACCCGCCGAGGCCAGCGGGAAGGTCGCATCCTCCGACACGTGGCTCCCGTCAGCCTCGCTGACGGCCACACCGATGGTGTCGATGTCCCCCGAGACTCGCAGATCGGTCTCGATCGCCAGCATCAGCGCGCCCGGCGCGGGATCGTGCTTCGCCGAGCAGGCGCTCGCCACGCACCCGGTGAACAGCAAGCCTGATGGCAGCAGCGCGCGCGCGAGCCGCCGCTCACCCCCCCGGGAACGTGTCATACCGTCGAGCTTACCCCCAGGCTGCGCTCGCCTCCAGGTTGCCGTCGGGCCGGGCGAGCGCCCCGAGCACCTGGCCGAACCTGGCCGTGGAGCACTTGCGCACGATCAGCAGCGAGCGACCGAGCCGCGCCGCCGTCTTGCGCGCGACCTGCACCGCGCCGTGGCTGTTCAGATCCGTGACGACGATCACCAGGTGGGCACGCTCGATGGCGGACTCCAGGTTCGTCGAGCCGCGGCCTCCCATGTGACCGGTGTGCAGCTCGAAGGAATGCCCCGCCTGCTGGGCCATCCGTTCGAGCTGCGCCTCCGCGCGATCCAATCCACCGACGATGACGATGTGCATGGCGGAGCTCCTTGAGCCGTTCCGAAAAACGAACGTGTGTCCACCATAGCAGAATTGTCCGCCAGTCCAGCCTTATCGACGTCCGGTCACGGGATGGCGCTCAGCGCCTGCCGGTACACGCCGGTGGTGTCCGTCCAGTACAGCGTGCCGCCGTGCACGGCGATCGACGTGACGCCGGTGGCCGCGCTCCCCACGTTGGCCGGCGCCGGCGTCGTCGTGAAGCCGCCGTCGCCGAGCTGCGCCTCGTAGATGGTCTTGTCCTTGGAAACCCAGAAGACGCGCCCGTCGCCGCCGGCGAGGATCGCTTCGGGGCCGGTGCTGATGCCGCCGTCGGTGAGGAGCACGGCACTCGAGCTCGCGGTCGCACCGCTCGCGTAGAGCGAGCCCGTGTTGTCGGTCCACACGAGCCGCTGATCGACGAACGACACCTCGTTCGGGTTGGCGTTCAGGGAGGGGACGACCGCGGTGAGGTCGGGGAAGGTGCCGGCGTAGAACGGCCTCCCCTGGCCCAGCGAGAAGGCGACGAAGCTGCCGCCGTCATCCGGCGTCGCGCCGATACCGTAGGCGGGCGTGTTGTTGGCGATGAGCACGGAGGCGTCACCCGGCGCGGCGACGTTGTCCGCGTAGAGGGCGGGAGCTCCGGTGGTGTAGGCGTCGATGTACACGAGGAAGGTTCCGCCGTCCGCACCGGTCGCCAGCGCGACGTTGGAAGGGTCGACGTCGCTACCGTACGCTTGCGGGGCGGAAGCGTCGGTCATGTCGACCGCGAGCATCGTGAGGGTTTGCCCGCCGCTGGAGAGGACCGGGAGGGCGACGTAGGGAGAGTGCACCGCGCTGGTGCCGCTGTACACGACGTACGGGACGGTCACCATCGCCCCCCTCTGCCCCGGAGTGAAGTCCAGCGGCAGCTGTTCGATGGCGGTGGCCGACGAGGAAGCCGCGCTGATGACGTACAAGCTGGTGTCGTCCGCGCTGATGCTGGAGATGGGGCCGCGCGGCATGACCGCGGAGCCCCCGTCGGTGACGCCGGTGCCGCTGTCGACGATCGCGCCGTAGTCCTGGTGCGCCGGATGCTGCAGCGAGAACGCCGGGCAGCTGCTCGTGACCGGCGCGGTGAACACCGGCAGCGCCTTGTCGCAGACCCCTTGCGGCAGGTGGATGGTCCCGTCCGGATCGAGGTCCCAGCCGCCACCCGAAGCGCTGCCCGAGACGCTCAGGATGGGCACCACACAGCTCGCGCCGTTGCACCAGCCGGCGCTGCCCGCGGGCAAGGTCAGGCCGAAGTTCACCGACGAGCCGGGGACGGGGACGGTGCACGCCGTACCGGTGCTGGTGGGGGTGATGCTGGTCCCGCCGACGTAGCACCCGTCGATGTCGATCGACGACGCCGTGTCGGTGCTGCTCCCCAGCGCGCTCGTCTTGTAGTCGGGCAGCGAGAGCGAATCGAGGGTGATGGGCTGGCAGATGCCCCCGATCGGCGTCGTCCCGGTGGCGCAGGTGGTCGTGAGCTTGCTGACCAGCTCGTTCGCGTTCCCCGCGACCATCCCCTCGTTGAGATAGTCGAGGTCGAGGTGCAGCAGCGCGGTGCGATCGTCGGGGAGGGTGGTGGTCGCCTCCCGCACGGTGACCACCGTGTCCCCCTTGTACCCGGCCACGCGGACGGTGACGGGGAGCGAGGTGCCGCGGATGACGGCGAAGGTGGCGGGAAACGTGGCGCCGATCCCGGTGCCGAGGGGGAACATCAGATCCTCGCTGACCACCCCCTTCGAGTCGGAGATCGCCAGGCCGATGCCGTCGAGATCGTCCGGCACCTTCAGGTTGGTGTCGATGGCGACCAAGATCGCGCCGGGCGCCGGATCGTGCTTGGCGGAGCAGCCGGCGACGAAGACGAAGATGAGCCCAGCGAGGACGGACGGGACGCGCATATCTCGAGGCGATCTTCCGGTTCAGGGAGCGGACGACCGCGGCAATGCGCTCGCCAGCGTGCGGTAGATCCCATGGGCGTCGAACCAGACCAGTTGATCGCCGGCGAAGAGGACCTCGCTCACGTGCGTGGGCATGCCACCGTCCGGGAGAACCGACAGGATCCCGGTCTCTGCGAACACGCCCGCGGTCGGCAACGCGTAGGCGAGGAGGCCGGTAGGCTCGCCCACCCACACGAGGATGTTCTCGTTCGCGGTGAAGGCGCCCGGCGCCACGGGGGCCAGCGTGACGAAGGCGGAGGTATGGCCGACCTGGTGAAGGTTGCCGGAGGTATCGGACATCACCACGGAGCCGCCCGCGTAGGCGAATGCATAGGGCGTGCCGGTAGGCACGACTCCGTAGGGGGTCGTGGTGCTCGCGAAGGTGCTGGCGGTGCTGATGTTGCCTGCCGTGTCGCCGAAGACGAAGAAGGCCGCCCCGCCGTCGTCGGGGGTGTAGTGCGCAGACGCCACGATGCTGGCGCCGGCCGGATAGGTGACCGGGCCGAAGCTCGTGCCTCCGCCGTCCGCGCCCTGAAGCGTCGTGCCCATGAGCCCCTGTGGCCCGACGAAGGTCACGAGGGCGTCGAAGCCGGGGTAGGGCGTGATGTCGACGTCGACGTACGCACCCGCGTCCTCGAGGGAGCTGGCGGAGACGTTCAGCCCCACCGCCGCCAGCGGATAGGTGTCGACGACGGCGCGATAGCTGGCGGTGGCGACGCCGCCGTACGCGTAGAACCCATTGCCGACGCTGGACGCGAGCTTCGCGCCGGCCGGAGGCACCGGACCGCCGAGCGTCGTGACGGCGCTGGTGGCGCCTTCGGCGAAGTCGACGGGGAGCCGTGTCAGCAGCATCTGCGCCCCCGCGTCGTCGGTGCGCTGGAGCACGTAGAGCGTGGTGCCGTCCGAGGCGATCGAGACGACCTCGGGGAGCGCGGTGAACGCGGTGGGGGTCGCCGGTGGGCCGGCCTCGGGCGCGCCACTGTCCGGGACCGTCGCGTCGGAGCTGTCGGGCGGCGCGCCCGCGTCGGTCCCGTAGTCCTGCTTGGCCGGGTGCTCGGAGGACAGGACCGGGCAGCTGGCGGTCGCCGGGGCGACGATCACCGACCCGACCGCCGCGCTGGTGCAGGCGGCGGGCGGGAGATGGATCAAGCCGTCGCTCCCCAGTGACCAGCCCTCGGCGGCGTCATGGGGGAGGGGAATGATGCACGAGCTGCCGTTGCACCAGCCGGCCGTGTGACCTGCCGCGAGCTGGAAGACCACGTTGATCGCGGTGGCGTCCGCGACCCCGGCTGGCGGGCTGAAGGTGCAGCTCGTCTTGTCGACGGTGACCACCTGACCGCCGGCGAAGCAGGTGTCGCAGTCGACCGCCGCCGCGCTGTCGCTCGGGACGATCGCGGTCGCCGCGTAGGGGGCCAGCGAGTCCGAGTCGAGCGTGAACGACGAGCAGGTGCCGGCGACCGGCGCTTCGAGCGCGCCGCAGCTGCTGGTCACCGAGCGCACCGATTCCGTGGTGGTGCCCGTGACGAGCGGCTTGTCGAGCCAGTTGAGCTCGAGAGGGAGCACTGCCACGCGGTCCGCCGGCAGCGTCGTCACCACCTGGCGCATGGCGATGGCGGCGCCGTCCTTGTAGCCCACGGCGCGGATCTGCAGCGGCTCGCCGGTGCCGCGGAGGAGGGTCAGGGTGGCGGGGAACTTCGCCATCCCGCCGGGGGCGAGCGGGAAGAGGTCGTCCTCCGACTCCACTCCGCCGTCGGTGGCCCGGCTCACCGAGATGCCGATCGTGTCGATGTCGTCGGGCACCTTGAGGTTGGTGTCGATCGAGAGGAGAACCCCACCCGCCGGATCGTGCTTGGCCGAGCAACCCGCCCCGAGCCCGATTCCGGCGATGCCGATTCCCGCCACGGTGGCCATCACAGCGGCCGCCGCCGCAGCTCCTCCAGACGCGCGCTTGCTCACGTTCCCACCCTTTCGGTCATGGTACCCGAAGCCAGGGTCGCGTCCCGCTTGAAATCTGCGCAGCTTCGGTTACCTTGCGCGACCCCGTGACCGGATTTTCCGGCGCGGACCGCAGCACCAACGTCACACGCCCCTCGGCGCAAACCCGTAGATCCGGTGCAGCGAGCTCGTCTCGCTGCTGGTCCATGGAGAGGGGCGGAGGCCTAACCGAAAGGAAGCGCACGTCATGACCCAGGAAGTTTCCGCCGCTCTCACGTCTCAAGGTCTGCCCCGTATCCCGGGCGATGCCCCCCTGCCGCTCAAGCACCTGCTCGACGCCGGCGTCCACTTCGGCCACCAGACCAAGCGCTGGAACCCGAAGATGCGCCCGTACATCTACGGCGCCCGCAACGGCATCCACATCATCGACCTCGATCAGACGACCAAGCTCTTCTCCAAGGCCTTCCACTTCGTGGAAGACATGGTCTCGAAGGGCGGTCACCTCCTGATGATCGGCACCAAGCGCCAGGCGCAGGAGATCGTCAAGGAGGAGGCCACGCGCTCGGGCTCCTACTACGTCATCAACCGCTGGCTCGGTGGCACGCTCACCAACTTCCGCACCATCAAGCAGGGCCTGGAGCGTATGCGCCAGCTCGAGCGCATGAAGGACGACGGCACGTACCTGCAGCTTCCGAAGAAGGAGGTCTCGCGCCTCGAGAAGGAGCGCGAGCGCTTCGAGAAGTACGTCGGCGGTCTGAAGGCCATGGGCTCGCTCCCGCACGCGGTCTTCATCATCGACCCGGCCATGGAGGTCATCGCGGTCCAGGAGGCGAAGAAGCTCCAGATCCCGATCATCGCCATCACCGACACCAACTGCGACCCCGACACCATCGACTACGTCATCCCGGGCAACGACGACGCGATCCGCTCGATCAAGCTCATCACCGCGCGTCTCGCCGACGCCGTGGTGGAAGGCGCCCAGCGCCGCAAGGAGACAGTCGGTCGTGACGACGGCCGCGAAGGCGGCAACGACCGCGGTGGTCGCGGCCCGCAGGCCGAGGTCTACGGCGGCGGACGCATGCCGCGTGGCGGCCCGGCTGGCGATCGCAACGGTCCCCCGCGCGGTCAGGGCGGCACCCACGGTGGCGGCACGCACGGCGGCACCCACGGCGGCGGCACGCACAGCGGCGGCGGCAGCTCCGGTGGCGGCGCTCCCCCGGCTCCCCCCGCGGCCGCGAACTGAAACACGGAGCGCTGACGCGCTCCTAGCTTCAGAACGTTCTCCTGGGAGCTTGCGCTCCCCTCAAGACCGCGGGTCTTGAGCCTCCCCTGCGTCGGCTGCGCCGAACGTCGTGCGGCGCACGACGCGGGAGAGAATTCGATTTTTGCACCATCCGTACATTCGAGGATTTGAACATGGCTGACATCACTGCATCGATGGTCAAGGAGCTCCGCGAGCGCACCCAGGCCGGCATGAGCGACTGCAAGAGCGCTCTCGTCGAGGCTGGCGGCGACATGGACAAGGCGGTCGAGGTCCTTCTCAAGAAGGGGACCGTCAAGGCCGCCTCGCGCGCCGGTCGCGTCGCCGCCGAGGGCGAGGTCCGTACCTGGATCTCCCCCGACGCGAAGAAGGGCGTCATCGTCGAGGTCAACTGCCAGACCGACTTCGTCTCCCGCGGCGACGCCTTCAAGGCGTTCGTCACCGGCGTGACCGAGGTGGCCAGCAAGGCCAAGCCGGGCACCGATCTGCTCAAGGAGAAGTTCCCGGGCACCGACAAGACCATCGACGAGGCGCGCACCGAGTTCATCGCGCGCTCCGGCGAGAACACCATCGTCCGCCGCTGGGATGCGCTCGAGGCCACCGGCCCCGGCGGCGTCATTCACGCGTACGTCCACATGGGCGGCAAGCTCGCCGTCCTCGTCGACGCGGAGGCGCCGCACGCGCACCGCGAGCACACCGGCTTCCGCGCCTTCATCGACAACGCGGCGATGCAGATCGCGGCGATGAACCCCTTCGTCGTGCACAAGGACCACGTCGACCCGGCGCAGATCGACAAGCAGAAGGAGATCTTCGCGGCCCAGCTCAAGGAAGAGGGCAAGCCGGAGGCCGCCTGGCCGAAGATCATCGACGGCAAGGTGAACAAGTGGTTCACCGAGATCACCCTGCTCGGGCAGGACAGCGTCATCGACAACAGCAAGACGGTCGACAAGATCCGTCAGGACCTCGGCAAGGAGCTGGGCGGCGACGTCCACGTCCACGCGTTCGTCCGCTACGGCCTCGGTGACGGCATCGAGCGCAAGAGCGAGGACCTCGCGGCGGAAGTCGCGAAGACCATCGGAGCCTGAAGCAAAGCGCTCTTCGGAGCTGACTCCGCCGTGTTTCGCTTTCGAGCGGGGCGCGGCGTTGTTCTTTTGTGCGCTAGGTTGCGCGTCGATGCGCTCTTCGCCGGTCATGCCCGTTGTCTTCTTGGCTCTCCTCGCGACGGCTTCGTGCGCGAAGAAGGGGATCAGCGGTACTGCCCCCTCGGCCGATGGTGGGATGAGCGAGGCGTGTGTCCACGTGCTCAAGGATCTCCCCGAAGCGCAGCGCGAGGGGACGGTGGCGGCGGCGACCTCGAGCGCGATGACGCAGATGCAGGAAGGGGGCAAGCCGCTGGTCGACTGTCCGCTCGATGGCACCCCGATCACCCCGAAGGTCGTCTTCGCGAGCTGCGGCGGGACTCGCACGGTGAGCTGGTCCGGAAACGCGGGCGGCGCCAGCGCGACGTCGTACTTCGACGTCACCGGGAAGCTCAGCGCGTACCGGGAATCCAGCGGCAGCGGCGCGCCCGGCTACACCTGCGGCGATGGTCGTACCGCGCCCTTGGCGATGTACGGCACCGTGCCGACCTGTCAGCCGTGGACCGAGCAGCGTTACTGCGCCCCGCCATCCGCGCCCTGAGAGAGGCCGACGATAAATTGCCGGAAAGGCCGCAATCCGTCGGTTGGGGGTCGTTGCCGTACATAAGTACGGCGCCTCCGCCCCGCCCTAGTCTTGCAGCCTTTCCGACAATTTATCGCCGACCTCTCGGTATCTGTTTCGGCGTGAGCGCGCCGCAGCCGCGTCTTCAGCGACGTGCAAGGCCGCGTCCGTGTGGGCCGGGCCCTTGAGCTGGCTTTGCCACCATCTGCTGTCCCGCCTCGATTGCCGCTTGGTGTAATCTGGGCGAATTCATGACGTTCTCTTCTCGTTCGTCCTCGCCTCGCCTGTACATCCGGCTCATGGCGGTGGGGACGTGCCTCGGGGCGCTCCTTCTCGCCGCGGCGTGCGGCTCGTCCGATGACGCAGCCGACGAGACCAGCGCCGGCACCGACGCCGGGGACGCGGGCAGCAGCGCCTTGCGCGACGCGACGGCGCACGACGCCGCGGACGCAGCGAAGGACGGCAGCAGCGCCCCCGACGCAGCGAAGGTCGACGCCGCCGGAGACGCCGCGCCGACCAACGGCCCGGACGCGGGGGCCGCCACGGTCCATTTCAACGGCCGCATGGACCTGCGCGACAGCGCCGGACCGCGCTTCGACTGGTCGGGCAGCAGCGTCACCGCGTCGTTCACCGGGACGGGCATCGCCGCCCGCTTCGGCAACGCAGACACCGGCAATGGCCCCAACCGCATGCAGGTGGTCATCGACGGGACGCCCGCCAGCGGCGAGCTCGAGCTGACCGATGGCACCGACGTGACCTACACGCTGGCGAGCGGCCTCGCTGCCGGGGCGCACACCGTCGAGGTGTACAAGCGTACGGAGGGTTACTACGGCGCGGTGCAGTTCCTCGGCTTCCAGGCGGAGGGCACCGGCGACACCGGCTGGGCGCTCACCCTCAGCAACGCTCCGACGCGGCACCTGGAGATCATCGGCGACTCGATCAGCGCCGGCTACGGGATGCTCAGCACCAGCATCTACTGCAGCGGGTCGGAGTACCTCGACGACGAGGACGCCTACCTCGCCTACGGGCTCGACACCGCGCGCGAGCTCTCGGCGACGGCGGTGAGCATCGCCTGGTCGGGCAAGGGGGTGTACCGCAACAACGACCACACCACCTACAACACCATCCCGACGTACTACCCGCTCACGCTCGCCTCGGACACCGTCGACTACGACTTCGCCCAGCAGGTGGACGCGGTGGTGGTGAACCTCGGGACCAACGATTTTACGGCCTACGACAGCGACCCGGGCCAGGAGAACTTCGAGGACGCCTACGTCGGCCTCGTCACCACCGTGCGCAGCCACTACCCCGACGCGTACATCCTCCTGGTGGCCGGGCCCATGGTGAACAACAATTCACCCTTCTCCGGCGCGCTCGATCTGCTGAAGCAGTACCTCGACGACATCGTCTCGACGCGCCAGCAGGCGGGCGACACGCAGATCGGCGATCTTCAGGTGGCCATCCAGGACTGCAGCAAGGAGCAGTGCGGCTGCGACTCGCACCCCAACGTCTCCCGCCAGCAGACCATGGCGGACTCCGTCGCCGCCGCGCTCAAGAGCGCGAAGGGCTGGTGACCACGGCGACCGGCAACGTCGCGGTGGACGCCGTGACCACCGGCCTGTCGATCATCTTCGCGCGGCGCCAGTTGCCGAGCCGGTAGTAGGCGATCGACAGGATCAGCGAGACCACCGAGCCGAGAGGGAAGCTCCACCAGATGGCCTCGGCGCCGTGCGTCCCCACGAAGGCGTAGGCGATGGGCATGCGCACCAGCCAGAGCGCCACCAGCAAGATGAGCAGCGGCGGCAGGACGGCGCCGGTCGCGCGCACCACGCTCGTGAGGACGAAGCTGATCCCGAAGAGGATGAAGGACCAGGAGACGATGAAGTGGATGTGCTGGGCGATCGCGACCGCGCCCGGTGCGCTGCCGAGAAAGAGCTCGAAGGCCTCGCGGCTGCCGACGCTGGCGATGGCCACCAGCGCTGCGGTGAGCAGCACGTTGTAGATGACGCCGTCGCGGGCGATGCGCGCGACGCGGTCCCAGAGCCCGGCGCCGACGTTCTGCGCGGCCATCGAGGAGACCGCGCTGCCCACGGCGAAGGCGGGCATCTGGATGTAGCTCCACAGCTGGAAGCAGGCGCCGTAGGCGGCGGTGGTGTTGCTGCCGAAGCGGTTGACCAGCTTGATCATCGCCAGCGACGACGACGACACCACGATGATCTGCATCCCCATGGGCACGCCCTTGGTGACCAGCGCGTGGAGGATGGTCGGGTCGAGGCGCAGGAAGCGAACCTGGCCGCGCTCGAGGCGGAGCATGTTCTTCTTCAGGTACAGGTAGCCGATGAGCAGGCCGAGCGAGATCCACTGCGCGATCAAGGTCGCGGTGGCCGAACCGGCGATCCCCATGGCGGGGATGGGGCCGGCGCCGCGGATGAAGAGCGGGTTGAGCGAGACATCGAGCGCGGCGGACACCAGGAGGAAGGCGAACGGCGTCTTCGCGTCGCCGGCGCCGCGCAGGCACATCATCACGAAGGTGTAGATGTACATCCCGGGCAGCCCGTAGAAGATGATCCGCAGGTAGGAGGTCGCCAGCGGGAGCACGTCGGCCGGCGTATCGAGCGCTCGCTGTAGGTCCGGCGCGAAGATGCTGCCGGCGATCGCCAGCCCCAACGAGACGAGAGCGATGAAGCTGATGCTCGTGCCGACGACCCGCCGGGCCTGCGTCAGATCCGCCGCGCCGAGGCTCTGCCCGACCAGCACCGAGGCGGCCATGCCGGTGCCGAAGACGGCAGCGAGGAGGAGGAAGAGGACGCTGTTGGCGTTGGCGCTGGCCCCGAGCGCGGCCGGACCGAGCAGCCGCCCGATCCAGATGGCGTTCACCGAGGCGTTGAGCGACTGGAGGATACTGCTCGCGAGGATGGGCAGGCTGAAGAAGAACAGCGTGCGCCCGATCGACCCTTCGACGAGCGACGCCGGCGCGTGCGGGTGCGGCGGAGCGACCGCGTGGAGGTGCGGGTGCGGAGGGGGAGCGTGGTCGGACGTCACGGCGGCGGCCCGCCGAGTATCATGGGCGGCCTGCTTCGTCATGAACGTCTCCGATGACACGCGCTACTTCACGTCGCTGGCCGCGGCGTTCGTCCGCGGACGACTGCCCGAGCTCGCGCTCGAGGCGGAGCGAGACGCGCTCGACGACGACGAGGTGATCCGTCGCGGCGCGGCGGCCGGGATCCGTCTGCACAAGTTCAAGCGAAACGCCGACTTGCCTCGCGTCCGGCGCGTCCTCGGGGCGCTCCACGGTCTGTCCCCGGCGACCTTGCTCGACGTCGGCAGCGGTCGCGGAACGTTCTTGTGGCCGCTCCTCGACGCGTTCCCCGACCTGCCCGTCACCGCCATCGACCACGATTCGCAGCGCGCGAGCGACCTGGCGGCGGCCGCGCGCGGCGGCGTGACGCGCCTGTTCTGCGCGCAGATGGACGCCGAGGCGCTCACCTTCGCCGACGGCTCCTTCGACGTCGTCACCTTGCTGGAGGTGCTCGAGCACATGCCGCACCCCGATCGCGCGCTC
>JAMFST010001408.1 GCA_026225435.1 Labilithrix luteola | reverse complement strand
CCGCCCGGTGTCCATCAGCTCGGCGACGCCGTGCTTCCCGTCGCGAATCAGCTCGAGGAGCGTCGCGGCGATGAGCGCCACCGCCTCCGGATAGTTGAGGCGGACGCCACGGGCGAGCCGCTTCTGCGCGAGGAACCCGGTGGCATGCAGGGTGAGCTTGTCGAGATCGCGCGGCGAGAGATGCATCGGCGGCCACTTTGCCGACTTAAGCGCCCAGCGTCACCACTTCCGCGCGAAGGGATCGTCGCCGAGGATTTCCGGAAGGTTTCGCAAGAGGGTGCGCAGCGTGGTCGTCAATCGCTCGACCGAGATCGCCGCCAGTCGCACGACCGCGCCGACCTCCGCGCCGGTGACGCCAGTGACCAGCCGGTTGGCCGAGGCAAGCACGTCGGCCCGGCGGGTCAGCGGGGCGCCTTCCGCGAGGACGGCATCGACGATCGGACGGAAGCGCTCGCCGAAGAGGCTCAAGGTGGCGAACGCCTCGATGCGTCCCATGCGCTCGGCGAGCGCGCCGTGCGCCGGGTCCAGCAGGACCGCATCGTGAAACAGGAGCGCATCGCCGCGGTGCACCCGCGTCGTCGACGCGAAGCGCGCGAAGTCCCAGCGCTCGCCGTGCGCGGCGCGCCCGCAGCTGAAGGCGTCGACGAGGAGCAGCGAGGCGCCGTCGGCGAGGTACACCTCGTTGCGCTGGGTGAAGCGCGAGCCCGCAAAGGGGGAGACCGGATCCGGCAGCACCACCAGGCTGCCCCCCTCGGCGACGTGCGCCGCGAGCGTCTGCCGGCAACCGAGCGACTCCGACCTGTACACCTTGGTCGACGCCTGCGTGCCGAGCAGCGCCCGCGCTCCACGATGCACCTGCGCCTCGACGGCCACGGTATCGCCGTCGACGAGCCCGCCGCCGAAGCTGGCGCTGAACACCCAGGCGGACGAGCCGTGGTTCTTCGGCGTGAGCAGCTTGAGCGGGCTGCGCGCCGCGCACGTCTCGGCCACGGTGCGCGCGCCGTCCGCCCGCAGCCGGAACGAGAGCGAGCCGGTGCCCGGCGTCACCGCGAGGGCAGGTCCAGCGTCCACGGCTCGGCGAAGCTCGTCTCTTCGATGTTGCGCCCCGGCCCGCCGCGGTCGACGACGAGGAAGTCGCACCGCTCGCGCAGCGCCAGGAGCGGATGGTGCCAGATGCCGCGCGCATAGTTCACGCCCACACCGTCGGTCGCGAGGAAGGCGCGCATCGCCGTCGGATCCTCCGCCGGCGCGACGACCACCAGATAGGGCAGCTGGGTCAGCGGCACGAACGCCTGGCTCCCCAGCGGATGCCGTTCGAGCATGCTCACGGCGAACGGCAAGGTGCGCGGCTGCGCGCGGAAGATGCTGATGAGCGCGCGCCCGCCCTCGCTCGGCTCGCCGACGTCGACGTTCGCCAGGTCGTGGTAACGCTCCGTCGTCCCCTCGTTGATCGGGTAGTGCTTCGCCGCATCGTCGGCGGCGATGACGTCCCCGAAGGGGGCGAACGCCTCGCGCGTGAGCGGCTCGACGACGAGGTTGCGGGTCACGTGGGCGTGCCCGGCTTCCCCCACAGACGCAGGCGCGAGACGCCGCCGTCGGGGAAGATGTTCAAGCGTACATGCGTGACGACGCCGAGCGCGGTCAGCTCGCTGGCGAAGGCGTGGATCGCGTCGGCCGACAGCTTCTGCGGCGCCAGCAGCTCGGGCCAGAACATGGCCTGCGTCACCAGCGAGCCGTCCGTGCCCCCTTCGACGTGCGCCGCCTGCAGCGACGCCTTGTCCGGGAAGTTCCCCTTGAAGTGCGCCGTGTCGATCTCCACCGCGTGGACCGTCCCCGGCACGGCGAGCGCGATCAGGCACCAGTCGTTCCCCGGCTCGCGCCGCCGCCGCGTCTCCCAGCCGTCCCCCATGTTCACCCCGCGACCGGGCATGAGCAGGTTGCCGATGACGCCGTAGTGCTCGTTGTTGGCGACGATGGCGCGCGCACCGTGGAACGCCGAGGCGAGATCGACGAGACCATCGGGACGCGCGGACGACGCCGACGACGGATCGAAGATCGGCCGACCGTAGACGCGCAGGCGCGCGAGCCCGCCATCGGGGTACAGGTTCACCCGCAGGTGGCTCACCTTGGCGGCGATGCCCGACTGCGCCGCGCTCACCGCGACGTGGTGATGCCTGTTCCCCCCGAGCTCCACCGCCGGCACCAGGGTCGCCCACGTGGTGCTGGCGTCCGGATCGCCGCTCGCCAGGAAGCACGCCTCGATGGCGATGGCCGGCGGAAAGTTCCCGGTGAAGTGGCTGGTGTCGAGGTCGAAGCCGTCGATGCGCCCCGGTCGCGCGAGCCGCACCACGCACCAGTCGTGACCAGGTCCGCGCCGTCGCCGCGTCTCCCAGCCGTCCATCCACTTCCCGTTGTCGTCGTACTTGCCGACGATGAACTCGGCGGGAGCGGGGTTCAGCATCCGCTCCTTGGCGGCGAAGAACTCGTCACTGGCGGTGAGCGCGACGGCGCCGAGGCGGGCATCGGCGAGGTTGATTCCACTGCGGACGAAGTGCGGAGTTT
>JAMFST010001407.1 GCA_026225435.1 Labilithrix luteola | reverse complement strand
GCGCTGCGCGACGGCATCGACGACCAGGGAGACACGATCTGCGCGGCGATGCCCAAGTTCCCCTCGCTCTCCGACAACGACGTCGTGGACGTGTACGCCTACCTCCAGGGCATCCCCGCGGTCAGCAAGGCGCAGACGGACACCGACTGCGAGGGGACTCCCCAGGGCGACGACGACGACGACTCCGGTGACGGCGGCGCCGACGCCGCCGCGGACGCTGCACCCGACAGCGGCCCCGATGCGAGTGATCCCTGCCCGCACAAAGTCTGCGCCACCGGGGCAGCGCTGGCGCCGTCCTGCGGGGGCTGCGCCGAGGCCGTGTGCAGCCACGAGCCCGGCTGTTGCGACACCGCCTGGACTAGCGCATGCGTGGCCGTGGTGAACATGTACTGCGTCACCCAGTGCAACTGAGGGCTGTACGAGGCAAAGTGTAGGTTGCTGCCTGGCGTCACGGAGGCTGCGGTACATAAGGCCACCCCTGCATGCCCTCTCCGTTCGCCGAGCTTTCCCCGCTCCGGTTGCGCTCGTTGGCGCTGATCCTCTTCGCTCTGGTCACGCCTGCATGTGCCCATGTGCAGCCCTACGAGCGCGGCAATCTCGCGCATCCGACCATGACCACCGCGCCGGTGGTGGGCGTCGGCGCCGAGCACATGTACGCGACGCAGGAGGGGTCGGTCGGCGGCGGCGCTGCGGCCGAAGGCGGCTGCGGGTGCAATTGAGCGTGACCTTCCGTGTCGCGGTCCCGCTGCTGCTCCTCTTCACGCTCCTGCACCTGGCGAGGCCCGCCCGCGCCGACGACGTGAAGGCGGCCAACGTCGACAGGCTTCTCGACGTGCACATGGAGAGCGAGCTGGCGGCCTACCAGGACACCACCGCCACCACGGTGCTCACACCGTCCATCTCCGGCACCGTTTCGAACCCCGTGCAGGGATGGTCGATCGGCGGCACGTACCTGGTCGACGTCGTCTCTGCGGCCTCACCGGACATCATCTCGACGGCCTCGCGTCGCTGGGAGGAGGTGCGCAACGCCGGCTCCGTCTCCGGGAGCTACAAGCCGGGAAACCTCGGAGGCGCAGCGGTCGTCGCCGTGTCGAGCACGCCCGATTACCTGTCGCTCAATGCCGGTGGCCAGATCTTCGGCGACCTCGACAGCAAGAACCTCACGCTCCTCGGGGGGTACTCCTTCGGGCACGACGTGATCGGACGGACCGGCACCTCCTTCTCGGTCTTCTCCCACCAGCTCGACATCCACTCGCTCACCGCGAGCGCGACGCGGGTGATCAACCCGCGCCTGGTGTTCACCGGCATCGCCGACATGGTCATCGAGCGCGGCGACCAGTCCAAGCCGTACCGCTATATCCCGCTCTTCTCGCCCAGCGTGGCGCCGCTCATTCCACGGGCAGCCTCGGCCGCTCTCGTCGCCGCCGATCGCTCGCAGCTGAAGCCGCTCGAGCAGCTCCCCCTCGGCCGCGAACGCTACGCGCTGACCGGGCGGCTCGCCTATCGCTTCGCCTCCTCGACCCTGCGCGCCGAGCAGCGGGTGTACCTCGACTCCTGGGGGCAGCCGGCGTCGACGACCGACCTTCGCTACCTTGCTGACGTGAGTCGCCGCGTGCGCCTGGGCCCGCACCTGCGCTTCAACATCCAGGGGCCGGTCAGCTTCTGGCAGCGAGCGTACGTGACGACCGGCAACAACGAGGTCCCGGCGCTGCGCACCGGCGACCGCGAGCTCGGCTCGCTGGCCACGGTGACCGGCGGGGGGTCGATCCGCTGGGCCGTCGGGCCGCACGGCGACGTCGACGCCTGGGCGATGAGCTTGACGGCCGACGTGGCCTACACCAACTTCTTCAACGCGCTGTACATCGGCGACCGACTGGCGGCCCTCAGCGCCTTCACCCTGGAGCGGAACTTTTGAAAGCGCTCTTCGCCATCCTCCTCGGAATGAGCGTCGTCGCCGCGGCGACGCTCTCGTGCGATCCCGTGCACTCCGACGCGGTCTCCGACCTCGGCCCGGAAGCCAACGGCGTCCGCACGGGGCCGACGCACCGCCCTGGTCAGCCCTGCCTCGTGTGCCACGGCGGCAGCGGCCCCGGCTCGCCCCAGTGGGCCGTCGCAGGGACCGGCTATCTCGACGAGGTCGGGGATTCGCCGCTCGTCGGAGGCACGGTCACCATCACCGACTCCACCGGCAGCGAGCGCGCGCTGGGGACGAACGAGGCCGGCAATTTCTACATCTCCACCGACGACTGGCAGCCCGTGTATCCGCTCCACGTGAAGCTGCAGTCGGGCGACCAGACCATCCAGATGACCTCGCGCATCAACGGCGACGGCTCATGCGCCGACTGCCACCTCGGGCACACCGGGCAAGCGACCTCCAACCAAGTGCCCGCCGTCTACCTCAACTCCGTCGACGGAGGAGCACCGCCGTGAGCTCTCGTCCTCGCGCCCTGCGCGCCCTGCCCTTCACCCTGGGTCTCCTCGCGGTCGGTCTCGCCTTCGTGGCCCCGGTCGCGGGCTGCTCCAGCGCCAACGACACGGCGCAGACCACCCTCACGCTGCCCGACCAGACCACCTACGCGCCGGTGGCGGGCGCGCTGCTGTATCGCTGCGGCTCGCTCGACTGCCATGGGACGGTGTGGCGCAACTTCCGTCTCTACGGCTACGACAGCCAGCGCCTCGACGCCGACGCCGGGGTCGACGGAGTGCCGACGACGGACGCCGAGGTCGCCGCCGACTTCGAAGCCTTCGTCGGTCTCGAGCCGGAGATCCTGAGCGCGGTGGTGCTCGACCACGGCGCCGACCCCGACCGCCTCACCTTGATCCGCAAGGCGCGCGGCCTGGAAGACCACAAGGGCGGCCAGCGCATGACCGTCGGCGACGACGCTGATCTGTGCGTCACCGGCTGGCTCGCGGGCACTCCCAACGATGCCGCCTGCCTGCGCGTGCCGACGGAGCCCTGACCTTCAGAGGTTGCAGCGCCGGGGCGCGAGGGCGCAGACGCGATGCCGCGCATTGCTCCGCCGTCTCCCTCTCGTCGCGAGCATTCTTCCCCCCGTGCTGTCGTCCCGGCTCGTGCTCGCGCCTCTCGGTGAAGGCGAGACTATGGGCGCCGACACAGAGGTCGTCCTGTGTGGGATCACCGCAGGTGGTGAGGCCCGGTCGCAAGAAGGCGAAGGACAGCCCCCTCACGAGAGGGAGGAGAGCCTCCGCGCATCGAGCGAGCGCGCACCCGGGCCTGCGACCAGAAGGAAGGACAACCCGACCAGCATCGACCAGTCCGCGCGCCCCTCGTGCGCCGTCACCCAGAAGCCCTTGTCGATGAGGAGACCGAGCTTGGTAGTGGCGATGGCGACGCAGATGACGACGAGCAGGAGCGACGCGGCCGCGCGGGTGAAGGCGCCGACGAGCAGCAGCACCCCACAGACAATC
>JAMFST010001406.1 GCA_026225435.1 Labilithrix luteola | reverse complement strand
GTGCTTCGCGTCGCTCGCCGCCTTGGCGATGCCGAAATCGAGCAGCTTGATCTGCCCGTCGTAGGTGATGAGCACGTTCTGCGGGCTGACGTCGCGGTGGACCAGGTCGAGCGGCTGGCCGCTGACGTCGCGCAGCTCGTGGGCGTGGTGCAGCGCCGCCAGGGTGCTCGAGAGCACGCGCAAGCCGAGGTTGAGCGGGAGCGGCTCGTCGCGCGCCACCTCCTCCACCTCGGAGAGCGAGCGCCCCTCGAGGTACTCCATCACGATGGCGTGGCGCCCCCCCTCCACGCCAATCTCGTACGTTTGTACGATGTTGGCGTGGTTGAGCCGCGCGGCCAGGCGCGCCTCGGAGAGGAACATCTCGAGGAAGACCTGGTCCTCGGCCAGGTGAGTGCGCAGCAGCTTGAGCACGACGAGCTTGTGGAAGCCGTTGGGTCCCCGCGAGAGCGCGAGGTACACCTCCGCCATGCCGCCGCGACCGAGCTCGGCGAGGACCAGGTACTTCCCCAGGGCGACGACCGACGTCGCCCCCTCCGGTGCGCGTTCACCTTCCGACATGTGCCGTGCGCTCCCGCCTCACTGCGTCTTCAGCGTGACGTTGTCGAAGTACAGGCCCCAGGGGTGGTTGTTGGGGTCGAAGGCGTAGACCATCCCGGCGGCGAGCCGCGCGTAGCGAGCCTTGGCGAAAGGCGCCGGATAGGTGGCGTCGATCACCGCGGTCGCGGACTTGTTCAGGTACAGCTGGAAAGCCACCTCGGAGCCGCCGTCGGAGCCGCTGGAGTACGCCACCGCCATCTTCACGTGCTGCCAGGCCGAGGCGCTCAGGGCGATGGGGCTGGTGACGTCGTCGCTGCCGCCGATATCGGGGTGATTGTGCTCGAGATCGGCGTGGTCGAAGCCCGTCGTATTGGCAAATATGCCGATGCGGAATCCGAAGGTGTCATTGTCGTCGAACTGCAGATCGGTCGCGAAACCGCCGTTCGTGTTGTTCGGGTCGGTCGACAGGGCCACCTTGTCAATGAAGACGTCGAACTCGTAGATGGCCTGGGTCACCCCGGCGGACGGCGTCACCTGCTTGACCGCCTTCACCGACTGGTTGCCGTCGTTTCCGGTGCCGAGCTGGAAGAGGAGCGAGCTCGGGGTCGAGGCCGCCCGCGTGCTCGAAAGGGAGATCTCGGACGGGGTAGCCAGCGAGTCCCAGATGTCCGTCGCCTCGCCGGTGTAGCTGCCCGCGTCGAAGGCGCCGGCGTCGAGCGAGAGCGGGTTCGGTTGGTCGAAATCGGCGCAGAACGCGAGCCCGGTCTGCGACTGGCAGAAGGTCGCCGCAGCGTCCACACCGGCGTCGGTCGCGCCGTCACCGCCGTCCTGCGTCGCGGCCGCATCGTTCCCCGAGCCCGAGTCGGTGAGGAGGGTGGTGGCATCGGAGCCAGCGTCGCCGGCGCCCGAATCCGTGTGCGCCGTGGTGCCGTCTTGCGTCGCGCCGGAGTCGGTTGCGCCGGAGGTGCCGCCGTCATCGTCGTCCGACCCGCAGGCGCCGAGGAGCACGGGGCCCGTCGAGATCGAGACGAGCGTGCTGAACGCGACGGACGCGGCGTAGCCCTTCTTCGGTCGATTCATAATTTTAATTCTCCATTTCGAGCTGTGACGCTTTTTGGTTTGACGATGGGTCTCGTCATCACCGCAGCAGCCTACGGTCCCGCGTGCTTGAGCGTGGGTAGGCGCCAGCATTTTGGTAGTCACCTTGCGCACTTGCGCCCATCGCTTTCGTGACTTTAGGCGAACTCGTTCGCCAGCGAACGCTGCTGTTCGTTTGTCCGAAATAGACGCTATCAATCGCGCTCGAACGACATGAGCCACATCGAGGTCGCGAGTGCGTCAGCGGCACTTCGTCAATGACGAAGAAATCGTCATGATTATGGGGTCCGGACGCCGGATTTCCCGATTCTAGAAACGTCCAACCGCTGGATTTACGCGCTAAAAGCGCATGATTCCAACAGGTTACGCACGTTCGATCGAACGCAGGACTTCAGGCCGGCGGACTCACGGCTTCAGGCGAACGACGACTCGATCGGCACGAACCTCGTTGTCGAGGAGCACCGCTTCGACCTTGCCACCACGCTTGTCGACCTCGGCCAGGGCGCGCGCCGCTTCTTCGAATTTCTTCCGGTACGGCGGCTGGCCGAGCGCCAGGGCGATGGCCTGCTTGCCGACGATCAAGGTGACCGCGTCGCGCTCGCCGTTGGCGGAATCGAGGTGCACCTCCTCGACCTTGGCCTTGGTGGCGAGCGGGGTGTGCTCGTACTCGGCGACCACGTCGAGGGCGCGGCGGATGGATCGCGCCGCGCCTTCGCGATCGCTGGCGACGTCGTCGGGGGCCAGGCCGGTGATGACCGGGAGGTCGAAGGGATCGCCCTGCTCGTAGACCTTGAAGAGCTCCCCCGCTTCGGTGGACAGGTACAGATCCCCGAGAGCCACCAGCGCCGCCGGGGTGCGCTCGGCGACCTGGACGCGCGCGGTGCCCGGGAGACGGCGGACCACGGTGGCGTCGCGGATGAACGGGTCGGTGAGGAGCTTCTCGCGCGCCGCCTCGGTGTCTAGGAGGAAGACATTGGACCCCTTCTCGAGGCCGGCGCGCTCGGCGATCTCGTCGGGCGTGCGGCGCGCGTTGCCGGAGACCTCGACCGAGGTGAGGGCGAAGCGCGGTGAGGTGACGACGTAGTTGCGCGCGACGACGGCGGTGCCGACCGAGGCAGCGACCACCAGCACTGTGAGGAGGGCGCCGCGGGCGATGGTCCAGGTGCGGCGCGCGCGCGGCGAGAAGGTGCGCGGCTTGTTCGGTGCAGACGCGGAGGCGCCGGAGTCGGGGAGCTTGGCGGCCGACGCGGGATCGCCGAGGCGGACGATCTTCCGGTTCGAGGGCGGCGCCATCGACGGCGGCGGCGGGAGAGACGAGCCGCTCATGCCGGTGTACCTTTGGCGGCGTCGCCGCGCGCGTTCAGGCGCGCCACCAGCTCGCGCGCGGAGGCGTTGATGTCGCCGGCGCCCAGGGCGATGACGATGTCGCCCGGGCGAGCGAGCGCCTCGAGCGCGGCGCCCACCTGCTTCTTGTCGGCCACGTACTGCACGTGGTGGTGCCCGTGGGCGCGGATGGCGGCGGCGAGCGCCTCGCCCGTGGCACCGGGGATGGGCGCCTCGCCGGCCGGATAGACGTCGGTGACGATGACCACGTCGGCCCGGTTGAAGGCGCGGGTGAACTCGGCGAAGAGCGCCTGCGTGCGGGTGTAGCGGTGCGGCTGGAAGGCGACGATGACGCGGCGATCGAACCCGTTCTACGCCGCGGTGAGCGTCGCCTCGACCTCGGCCGGGTGGTGGCCGTAGTCGTCGATGACCAGGACGTCGCCGCTCTTCCCCTCGTGCGCCAGGGTCGGCTGCCCGACGACGGTGAAGCGGCGCTGCACCCCGTGGAAGCCGGCGATCGCCTCGCGGACCACGTCGAACGGCACCTCCAGCTCGTCGGCCACGGCGAGGACAGCGAGCGCGTTGAGGACGTTGTGCGCGCCGGGCATGCCGACCACGAAGTCCCCCAGCGACTCGCCGTGACGGACCGCCTCGAAGCGGGTCTTGAGCCCCTCGAAGCGGATGTTCTTGGCGCGAAAATCCGCCTGGCGCGACACGCCGTAGGTCACGTGGCGCCGGTCGAGGCGCGGGATGATCTCCTGCACGTGCGGGTGATCGAGGCAGAGCACCGCCAGCCCGTAGAAGGGGATCTTGTTGGCGAACTGCACGAAGGCGTCCTTGACGTTCTCGTGCGTGCCGTAGTGGTCGAGGTGCTCGGCGTCGATGTTGGTGATGACGGCGATGGTGGGCGTGAGGCGGAGGAACGAGCCGTCGCTCTCGTCGGCTTCGGCGACGAACAGATCGCCCGCGCCGAGGCGTGCGTTGGAGCCGAGCGCGTTGACCGTGCCGCCGACGACGACGGTGGGGTCGAGCCCGGCCTGGCGCAGGACGGTGGCGACCAGCGAGGTCGTGGTCGTCTTGCCGTGCGAGCCGGCGATGGTGACGCAGTACTTCACGCGCATCAGCTCGGCGAGCATCTCGGCGCGGCTGATGATGGGGATGTCGTGGGCGGTCGCCTCGACGATCTCCGGGTTGTCCTTCTTGATCGCGCTCGAATAGACGAGCACGTCGGCCCCCTTGACGTTCTCGGCGCGGTGCCCCTCGAAGACCTTGGCGCCCATCTGCTCGAGGCGGCGGGTGATCTCGCCGGCCTTGAGGTCGGAGCCGGAGACGTCGAAGTCCATCGTGCGGAGGATCTCGGCGAGACCGCTCATGCCGATGCCGCCGATGCCGACGAAGTGAACGTGGCGAACCCTTCCGCGAAACATCAGCTCACCATCCGCATGCGC
>JAMFST010001405.1 GCA_026225435.1 Labilithrix luteola | reverse complement strand
GTGCCGGTGAGCACCACCGCACCGCTGGGCTTCACGGTGAAGCGGGTGTCGGCGAAGCCCCAGCCGTCGAGCCGCTCCTCTTCACCCTTCGGCTCGGCAGACTCCGGCGGGACGAAGCGGGTGTCGCCGGTGGAGACGCCGGCGCGATCGGCGCCGCGCATGGACGCCGCGGCGTCACGCACCAGCTGCGCACCCGCCGAGGCCAGGACACCCGCGGTCCCGAAGGCGCTGCTCATGGCATCCGCCAGGGGGGTCGCCCCGTTCTTGTCCAGCCCGTTTCGCGTCATACGATTCGCTAGCTCCGCTTACCCTGGGGGTGGTCCTGCACGTGCCGATCCGTGGCCCGCGTACCACAGATCCGTGTCGGCTCGGTCAGGGCCGCGCGACGGCTGTAGCTTTTCCGTTTCAAACTGCAAGTGCGCAGCTGCGCAGCAAAATTCGCGGTTGAGGCGTAGCCGCGCACATGACTTCGCTGCGCGGGGCTCGTTCTCCTGTGGCTACGTGCAGGTGCCCGCCACGTTTCGTCAGCAGAAGATCCGGAGCGCCTGGGGGATCAGAAGGATCTCCAGCGGCAGTCCGCCGAGCGGCTCGCCGTCGATATCGTTGACGAAGCGCTCGCGCACGCCGCGCCCCGCCGTCCCTTGCTCGTCGAGGGCCAGCTCGAGGCGCAGGTGGCGGCAGGCGAAGTGCGTCACGCCCGGTCGCCCCATGTGGCCGGCGCTCCAGATGCGCCGCGCGTTGTTGAAGAAGGCGAGCTTGCTCGTGGCGTCGATGGAGACCACGTCGAAGCGGCCGTCGGCCGGGTCGGCCATGGGCGCGACGTGCATGCCGGCGCCGAAGTAGCGGCCATTGCAGATGGCCACCATGTAGCTGTCGAAGGTGCGCTCGGGGAGCGCCTCGTCGGTGACGCTGTTGCCGCCGCTGCTCCACGGCGTGTAGTGCACCCGCAGGTGGGCGCGACGCGCCTCGAGGAGCGCGCGGACCGAGGTGTTGAAGTAGGTGACCGCGGGGCCGAGCGCGCGGTTCACCTTCGCCATGCGCCGCACGACCAGGCCGCTCAGGCCGGCGGAGAGGATGTTGACGAAGAAGCGCTCGTGCGAGCCATCGTCGTCGTCGTAGCGGGCGCGCCCGACGTCGATGGCGCGCACGCGGCCACGGGAGATGGCCCCGAGGTAGCCGTTCATCCCTTCGAGCTCGTGACGGATGCCGAGGGTGCGCGCGAGATCGCCGCCGGTGCCGCGCCCGATGATCCCCAGGGTGGCGTCGACCACGTCGCCGCCGGTGGCGAGCGCAGCCTGCTCGGCGAGGAGGATGCCGTTGGCGACCTCGTGGACCGTTCCGTCACCACCGGCGGCGAGGAGGCGGGCGCGTCCTTCCTTGGCAGCCGCCTGGGCGATCTCGATGGCGTGACCGGGGCGCTCGGTCTGCACCAGGTCGACCGGGCCGAGCGCGCGCTCGACCGCGGGGACCAGCGCGCCGAGGGTGCGGCCGGACGCGCCGCCCCCGGCGTTCGGGTTGACGATGAGGAGCGGGCGGGCGTCGGACACCGAAGGGCACCATAGTCGAAATTTCCGCGTGTCCAGCTCCGACTGTCAGTAGGCTCGAGAGCGTCTCATGGTGCAAAAAAAGAAGATTTCGCTCGGTGACGGCCCCGGCAACGCGGCGAGTCGCAACCGGATCAGCACTCCCGAGCCTTCGCGCGAGGTCCTCGAGCTCTTCTTCCGCAGCGGTACGGTGTTCCACGACCTCGATCTCGGGCTGCTCCCGGACGTGGTCAGCGGCTTCGTTCGCCGCGCTGCGCCTGCCGCTGCCGGTGCACCGGGCGCCCCGCAGCCTCCGCCGGGCGCCGAGGTGTGGAGCGTCGGCCGCGCGCACCAAGGCGAGGAGCCGGACGTCGAGATCAGCGCGCTGGAAGCGGCCGAGGAGCTGTCGCGCCGCTGGATCCCGGTGCCGTACCAGCTCTCGGCGCCGCACGTGGTGCAGATCTTCCTCGCCCCGAACGAGGACGGGAGCTACCGCGCCGTGCTGGCGATCGACACCCGCGAGATGCCTGCCTCGGGCGGCATGTCGGGCAGGCTGCTCGACGCCGCCCTCGACGAAGGGCGCCCCTTCCGTCCGCTCGATCGCGACGAGTGCGCCTCGTTCCTCGATCACCCGCTGACGCGCGACTGGCTGCGGCGGCTGGAGAAGAAGGGGATCGAGCGCGCCCCCTTCAAGCTGGCGGCGCTCTACGAGGTGCTCGGGCCGCGCCTACCGCGCCTGAAGCTCGGGCGCCTCGATCCGGCGACGACCACGCCCGTGTCGCTGGTGGTCGATCTGGGCAACTCGCGCTCGACGGCGCTCCTGGTGGAGGCCTCGCGCGGGGGATCGGTGGCCGCTCCGGGGGAGGCGCGCGGTCTCAGCGCCGTGCCGCTCGCCCTGCGTCGCGGCGGCGATCCCACGCAGGTGAGCGACGAGCCGTTCGATGCGCGGCTCACCTTCCTCGCCGGCCCGTTCGACCGCAGCTCCTTCGACGTCTGCGTCGGCGACGCCTTCGCCTGGCCGTCGATCGCGCGGCTCGGGCGCGAGGCGATGGACCGCGCGCTCGACACGCCGCACCGCTACCTGTGCACGCTGTCCGGTCCGAAGCGGTACCTCTGGGACGATCGCCCGACCCGCGATCCCTGGACCTTCGCCGCGAGCGGGATGAGCGCGTCCATCGACGTGCCCGGTGCTGCGGGCAGCGAGCCGCAGACGATCCACGGCCGCCTCCTCAAGTACCTCGTCGACGACGCCGGCGGTCTCGTGCTCCGCGGTGACGGCCCATCGACCCCGGCCGATCCGCGCTACGCCCCGCGCACCACGATGCTCTTCGCCTTCGTGGAGATCCTCAGCCAGGCGCTGGCGCAGATCCAGTCGCCGGCGTACCGGCAATTCCAGGGGCGCGAGGCGGCCGGGCGGGTGCTGCGTCATGTGTGCGTCACCTATCCCTCGGGCATGACGCAGGAGGAGCGCGAGGTCTACGAGACCTTGATCCGCAACGCCGTCATCCTCAGCTCGTGGATGCTCGGCATCCCCGACGAGAACCGGCCCAACTACGACGTCGCCACCAAGGCCTTCACGCCCTTCCTCTTCATCGACGAGGCGATGGCGGCGCAGATGGTCTACGTCTTCGAGGAGGTCGCCGGCACCTTCTCCGGCAACATGGAGGAGCTACTCGCCGTGTACGGCCGACCGGGCGAGAGCGGCGGCGGGAAGGGGGCCTCGTCGCTGCGCATCGCCTCGGTGGACATCGGCGGCGGCACCACCGACGTGATGATCGCCGAGTACCGCGATCGCCAGCCGGGCGCGGGCACCTCGCTCTCGGTGACCACCCTGTTCCAGGACGGCGTGTCGATCGCCGGCGACGAGGTCTGCCGCGGTCTGCTCGAGGAGGTGGCCTTCCCGCAGATCGCCGCGCAGCTCCCCACGCCGGCGGCGCGGCGACGCTGGATGCACCTCTTCGGTGACGGCGACGCGGGGCACGGCGCGGCCTGGCGCACGCTGCGCGCCAAGCTCGTTCCGTACGTGTGGATGCCGCTCGCGCGCACCTTCTGGGCGCTGGCCGAGGGGCGCGAGCCCGAGGGGCACACGACGGACAAGACGTACACGCTGGCGGATCTCGAGCGCGGCGGCGGCGTCACCTGGTCGCCCGCCGTGCTCGAGGAGGCGGACCGCTTCCTCGCGGCCGAGATCCCCGGCTTCCCGGGTCTGCCCAACCTGTTCTTCCGCTACGACCGCCTGGAGATCGACCGGGCCATCGAGTCGGTGCTGCGCGAGCCGCTGCGTCGCTACGCCGACATCCTGGCGCAGTTCGACGTGGACCTCCTCGTGCTGGCCGGGCGCACCTCGGCGCTCGGCTGCGTTCGTCGTCTCTTCGAGCGTGAGATGCCGGTCGCTCCGGCGCGCATCCAGTCGATGGCGAAGTACCGGGTTGGCGACTGGTACCCGTCGAAGTGGCGTGACGAGGGGACCATCGGCGATCCCAAGACGACCGTGGCCGCCGGGGCGACGGTGCTGCACCTGGCGGGGAAGAACCTCCTGCCGGGCTTCTTTCTCGACTCGGTCGAGCGCAGTGGTCCCAGCGCTGCGCCGATCTTCGGGGTGTGGCAGGAGTCGGAGCCGCACCTGCCGCGCGCCTGCGAGCTGTTCCCGGCGGGCAGCGCCGACGGCAAGCCGGCGAACGGCGCCGCGGCCGATGTGAGCGCGCCGTTCCTCTATGCCGCCGGGATGATCATCGGCTGGCGCAACGTGGCCTCGCCGGAGATGGACGGCTCGCCCCTGTTCGAGGTGCGCGCGGCCAGCCCGGAGGTGGAGGCGGCGCTGCTGGAAGACCGCGTGCACCTGCGCTTCGCCCGCACCAAGACGGGCCTGGCCAATTCTCGTGAGGCCGTGCCGGGTGCTACCGCAGCACCCGGCCTGTCGATCCGCGAGGTGACCTCGCAGCGTGACGTGTACTCGTTCTCCGTCGACGACTTCCAGCTGCGGCTCAAGACGCTGACCGGCGAGCGCTACTGGCTCGACACCGGCATCTTCCCCGGCATGGCCAAGGGGGTCGCGTGACGACGCCGCTCGACGGCGAGGCGCTGGCGCGCGCGGCCTTTGCGGCGATCGATCGCGACCGCCTCGCCCGCGAGATCGGCGAGCTGGTGAGCGCGAGCGTCGCGCCGGCATCGAAGGCTCCGTCCGTGGCGCCGCCTTCCTCGACGGCGGCGGCGACGAGCCAGCGCCCCCACGCGGACGCCACCACCAACGCGGTGCTCGCCAAGCTGGTGCTCGACGATCTCCTCGACGACGCCATCCTCGGCGCGCGGCCGAGCGACAAGGAGTACCCGCTGCGCCTCGCGCTGGGCGAGCTGGGCTCCCGGCTGGCGGAGGACGACGCGCTCGCCTTCGCCGGCGCGCTGAACCTGTATTTTCGCGCCGACATGGACGAGGAGCAGGCGGTGCGGGTCGGCTTCGAGGCGAGCCGCGCCTGGTACCGCTTCGCGCACGGCGCCGGGCTGGAAGCGCAGCTCGTGCGGCAGGCCTCGCCTTTGCTCGCGGCGCTCTTCACCAGCCGGGTGAGTCGAGTGACCTTCTCGAGCGTCGATCACCTGACGACGTTCGACTCGCAGATCCACGAGCGCGAGCCGGGCGCGTCGGCAGCGGGTGGAGCGGGCGGAGCAGCAGCGGCGTCCTTCGCGGTGAAGGTCGCCGGTAGCGGCATGGTACGCATGAAAGCGCGGGTACGATCGTGAGCGACGCGGTGAACTGGCTGCCGAACCTCGTCGGTAACGTGTCGATCTGGAAGCTGGCGGTCGATCTCAACGACGCACGCTTCTTCGATGGGCGTCTCCTCGTCCCCGAGACCGAGGGGAGCGATCGCCTCCCGGCGAGCGTGACCTGGAACGTCGAGGGGCTGGTGCCGCTGGGCGACGCGCTGGCGCAGTATCCCGACGACGCGGCCGGCGCGGTGCGCGACTTTGCCGCCTGTGTCGAGCGGGTGCGCACCGAGCTGGGCGATCCCGCCAGCCCCTACGCCAAGTACAAGGACGCCTTCAGCGTGCCGGCGCTCGACGCGTCGTC
>JAMFST010001404.1 GCA_026225435.1 Labilithrix luteola | reverse complement strand
GCACGGCGTCCTACGGGATGCCGCCCCCCTCGACGCGCGGCAGCATGCCGGGGCAGCGCCCGACCGCGCCATCTCCTGGCCCGGCTGGCCAGCAGGGTATCGGTCTCCCCGGCCAGCTCCCGCCGCCGCAAGGTCGCCCCCTGCCCGCTCCGCTCGGCCCGCCTCCGCAGCGCGCCTTCGGCACGCGCGTGGACATGTCGGCGGACAACGCGCGCGCCATCGGCACGCAGATCGCCGCCGCCTCGGCCAAGGGCTTCGCGCCGTTCGACCAGGTGCGCGATCCGCAGCAGCTGCGCATGGACTACGAGCGCCTGCGAATCAGCTACGAGCTCTCGCGCGAGATCGCCCTCGAGCACGACCTCGACATGCTGCTCGACAAGATCCTCAAGTCGCTCCTCAAGTTCGCCAACGCGGACCGGGCCGTCATCCTGCTCCTCGAGGACGGGATGCCGCAGCCGCGCGCGGCCAAGCGACGCGACGGGACCGACGCGCCCATCCAGGTGTCGACGACCATCCTCAACCACGTCATCAACGAGAAGGCCGCCGTCCTCACCCACGACGCCGCCCTCGACTTCGCCAGCTCCAAGGGCAAGTCGATGATCCTCAACCGCATCACCAGCGCCATGGTCGTGCCGTTGATCCACGACGACGAGGTGCTCGGCGCGGTCTGGCTCGACTCCGAGTCGCTCGCCACCTTCCAGCAGAAGGATCTCGAGCTCGTCACCGCGGTCGCCAACCAGGCGGCGCTCTTCATCGAGAACACCCTGCTCGCGCGCAAGATCGAGCACGAGATCATCACCCGCGAGCGTTTCAGCCGCCTGCTCTCGCCCAACGTCGCCGAGCAGGTGATGCGCGGCAACCTCGAGATCAAGAAGGGCGGCCTCTACATCGACGAGTGCACCGTCTTCAACTCCGACATCCGCGGCTTCACCCGCATGAGCGAGGGGGCCAAGGCCGAGGACATGGTCGAGCTCCTCAACGAGTACTTCGAGCTGATGGTCGAGACGATCTTCAACTACGAAGGCACCCTCGACAAGTTCATGGGCGACGGCATCATGGCCTTCTGGGGCTCGCCGGCGCAGCACCCGGACGACGCGATCCGCGCGGTCCAGTGCGCGCTCGACCAGATGGACGTCCTCGGCCGCTTCAACCGGAAGCGCGTCGAAGGGGGCGAGCCGCCGCTGGCGATCGGGATGGGCATCCACACCGGGCCGCTCGTCGCCGGCTACGTCGGCAGCAGCAAGGCGCTCAGCTACACCGTCATCGGCGACACCGCGAACACCAGTGCGCGCCTCTGCGGCATCGCCCTCTCCGGGCAGATCATCGTCAGCGAAGGGACGCTCCACGCGCTCGGCGATCGCTTCAAGGTCGAGGAGCTCGCTCCCGCGCACCTGAAGGGCAAGGAGAAGCCGCTGCGCATCTTCAACGTCATCCGCGAGAAGGCCTCGGCCGCGGTGGCGCGGGTCGGCTGAGAGGTCTCCACGCGAGCTGGGGCGTGCGCTAGGCTCGCCCCGTGTTCGAGACCAAGCCGTCTGTACGTCCCCCCGCCTCCATGGCGGCCACCGTGCTTCCCTTCGAGAAGCCCGTCGTCGAGCTGGTGACCCGGGTGCGTGAGCTGCGCGTCCTCGCCGAGACCGATCCGCACTTCGAGCCGGAGCTGAAGCGCCTCGAGGACCGCGCGGCCAAGCTGGCGCGCGAGCTCTTCGCCGAGCTCACCCCCTGGCAAAAAGTACAGCTGTCGCGCCACCCGAACCGTCCGTACACGCTCGACTACGTCGAGGCGCTCTTCGAGGAGTGGCAGGAGCTGCACGGCGATCGACGCTTCGCCGACGACGCCGCCATCGTCTGTGGAATGGCGCGCTTTCGCGGGCGAAGCGTGGTCGTGGTCGGTCACCAGAAGGGGCGCACCACCAAGGAGAAGGCGGCCCGCAACTTCGGCCAGGCCAACCCCGAGGGGAACCGCAAGGCCAACCGGATGTACGAGCTGGCCGACAAGTTCCGCTTGCCGATCCTCACCTTCATCGACACCCCCGGCGCCTATCCCGGCATCGGAGCAGAGGAGCGCGGACAGAGCGAGGCGATCGGCGCCTGCCTGGCCGCCATGGCGCGAGCCCAGGTACCCATCGTGGCGACGATCATCGGAGAAGGCGGAAGTGGCGGAGCGCTCGCGCTCGGCGTGGCCAACCGGGTGAACGTGCTCGAGTACGGGACGTACAGCGTCATCTCCCCCGAGGGCTGCGCCAGCATCCTGTGGAAGGACGGCAGCAAGGGGGACGAGGCCGCGCTGCGCATGCGCATGACGTCGCCCGATCTGCTCGCGCTCAAGGTGGTGGACAACGTGATCGAGGAGCCGGTCGGCGGCGCGCACCAGGACCCCGCCGAAGCCGCGCGCCTGGTGGGCGACGCCATCGCCGCCGCGCTCGCCGATCTCGAAGGGCTATCGCCGGAGGCGCTGGCCGACGACCGTTACCGCCGTTTCAGGAGCCTCGGAGCCTTTTCATGAACCGCCTCGCATCCCGTCTCGTCTCGTCCGCCGTGTCCGTCCTCGTCGCCTCGTCGGTCATCCCGGCCGGCAGCTTGCTCGTCGCTTGCCACAACAGCACCGACGGCGACGCCAACGACCCCTCCTCCTCCGGGGCGAGCGTCGGTGGCTCGATCCGCGACGCCGGCGGCCGCGCCGTCGACGGCGTGAAGACCGGCGCCAAGGCGACCGGTGACTGGGTCGTCGGCGTGAAGAACGGCATCAAGGGGCAGCCGAACGGCGACCCCGACGACGCGGTCGACGCCGGTCGCTGAGTCGAGCACACCGGTGGGCTAGGACGACGACGTCGAGGCTGCTGCGGCCTTCGTCGCGCCGTCGCCCGGCGTGATCGGCGCGGCGGTCGGCGAGAGGAAGGCGTGGCGGGTGTTCGGGTAGTACTGCCCTTTCTCCAGGTCGCGCAGGAACGCGAGCAGCTTCTCCCGCACGAAGGCGCGCAGGTCGAAGAGCCGGCCGTTGTCCTTGGCCGCCACCAGCGCGCGCAGGGTGATGCCGCTGGCCTTGGCGTCGGTGACGTGGAGGTAGGCGACGTCGCCGTTCCAGTCCGGGCTCTGCTTGCAGATCTCGACCAGCTGCTGGCGCACCACGTCGATCGGCGTCGACGGATCCGCCACCAGCTCCACGGTGCCGAGCAGCGTGGCGTTGCCGAAGCTGAGGTTCTTGAACGGGGTGTCGAGCAGCTTGGTGATCGGCACCACCATGCGCCGCGCGTCCCACAGCTTGACGACGGCGTAGGTCAGGTTCATCTCCTCCATCGTGCCGAACTCCCCCTCCATCTCCACCGTGTCGCCGATCCGCACCGGCTGGGCGATGAAGAGCTGGATTCCGGCGATGACCCCGGCGAGCGACTTCTGCGCCGCGAGGCCGAGCACGACGCTGGCGATGCCGGCCGAGGCAAGGAGCGAGAGCCCCACGCTGCGCACCAGCTGGAACTGCATGGCCAGGAAGGCCACGGCGAGGATGGTCACCACCGCCGAGGCGAGCCGCTGGACGAGCGCCAGCTGCGTGCGCACCCCGCGGCTCTTGTATTCCTCGGCCGTGCCCGTGCCGGTGCGCTCCACCACCCAGGCAGCGGTCACGCCCAGCACCCGGACGAGCAGCCAGGCGAAGGCGACGACCAGCGCGGTGTAGACGAGGTGCGAACACAGCGCGACCACCTTGGTGGTCAGGTCGAGCCCCTCGATCCCGACGCGAAAGAGCGTGGCCGCGACGATGGTGCGCAGCGGGCGGCGGAAGGCGCGGATCAGGCGGTCGTCCGCCCCCCACTTCGCTCGCCTGGCCGCGCGGGTGCCGAGGGAAACGGCGACGTGCGCGGCGAAGCGCCCGACCAGGTACGAGAGCATGGCGATGACCGCGAGCGCGATCCACTGCCAGAGCTGGTTGCCGTAGAAGGTCGGCCGGGTGAGCCAGTCGGGGAACGAGGTCTGCCAGCCCTTGGGGCCGAACGACTCGTTCAGCTCGTCGGCCATCGAGAGCGTCGTGCGCGAGACCAGCCAGCGGTAGACGCCGTCGTCGAAGCGCACGCGCACCAGCGACACGGGCACCGGCTCCTCGCCGATGTACAGCTCCCCGGCGTTCACCAGGTTCGCCTCGGCCGACTTCGCCGTCGTGCCCGCAGGCGGCGGCACCGTGGAGGTGTCCGGCAGCTCGGCCAGGTTGATGCGCTCGTGGGTGAGCACGTAGGCGAGCTCGCCCGCGATCTTCGGCCCGCGGTCGATCTGCTGCGACCGGGGGATGCCGCGCAGGTCCAGGTAGTACGCGGCGCGCAGCGGATCCCCGTCGTGCACCGCCGAGAGCATCCCGTTCAGCGTCCGTCGCGGCGTCGAGCGGTCGACGGTCTCGCCCGCGGCCAGCTTGGGGAGCCCGTCGGTCGGATCGGCGGCGGCCGGACGGGTGAGCGCGAGCACGAGCAGCAGGCCCCGCGCAGCGGCGATCGCACCCGCGATGCCGCGACGCGGCGCGCGCGCGGATGTCGGGAAATAACCCTTCGAGGCAGCGAGCATGGCCACCGCCTACCACGCCTCGCGTCACGCCTCTTTCCCGACACGCGGTCGACTCGTCTCGAGCGCTGTGTTAAGCGCGGGACCTCGAGCCGACACTGATGCAGACCGGGCAGACGATCGCGGGAAAGTACCGCTTGAACCAGCTGCTCGGAAACGGCGGCATGGCGAGCGTGTGGTCGGCGACCAACATCTTCACCGATCGCCAGATCGCGATGAAGTTCATGCTGCCGAGCGTCGCCCGCACGCCCGAGGTAGCCAAGCGCTTCCTCATGGAGGCGAAGGTATCCGCGCGCGTCGACCACCCGAACATCATCGAGGTGATCGACGTCGGGCAGACCGAGGAGGGGACGCTCTTCCTCGTCATCGAGCTGCTCACCGGCGTGCCCCTGGAAGTCGCGATGGAGCGGCAGTCGCCGCCGATGACGCTGCACGAGTTCGGCGTGGTGATGGTGCAGGTGGCGCGCGCCCTCACCGCGGCGCACCGCAGCGGCGTCGTGCACCGCGATCTGAAGCCGACCAACGTGTTCCTCCACGAGGGGCGCGACCGGCAGCCGATCGTGAAGCTGCTCGACTTCGGCATCAGCAAGTTCCTCGAGGAGGAGCCGACCGAGCTGACCATCGCCGGCACCGTGCTCGGCTCGCCGCTGTACATGAGCCCCGAGCAGGCGCGCGGCGACGACGAGATCGACGAGCGCACCGACGTGTACTCGTTCGGGGCCATCTGCTTCGAGGCGCTCAGCGGGTACAAGGCCTACGACGCGCTCAACTTCAAGAAGCTGCTGGTGAAGATCGCCACCACCCAGCCGAAGTCGATCGACACGGCGGCGCCAGATGTCCCCGAGGTGCTGCGCGCCATCGTCCGCGAGTGCATGGTCACCGACCGGCGCAAGCGCGAGGTGACGATGAACGAGATCGCCCTGCGCCTCTTCGCCGCGCTCCCGGAGCTCGAGGCCTCGGGGATGCGCTTGCCACCGCCGGTCGACGCGGCCAAGCGGGATCCCGACGCGACCAACCTGCTGCCGGTCATCCGCGCGCACGACAAGCCGCTCCCGCCGTCGACGCCGCCGCCTCCCCCGCCGGGGAGCGAGTCGTCGATCAAGCAGCGGCCGAGCGGCTCGGGAGCGACCGCGGGGCGCGCCAGCCGGCCGAGCCGATCGCGCGACGGCGAGTCGCCCTGGGGCGGGAAGAAGCGGCGGTACCGCAGCTCGATCGGGCCGGTGCCGTGGTTCATCGGCGGCGCGCTGGCCACCGGGTTGATCCTGGCCGGGCTGGTGGCGTTCCGTGACCGGCAGCGCGACGTGTACGCGGCGCCACTGGCGAACCCTGGTGTCACGACCTCGCCGGTGCCGACCACCACCGTCACGGCTCCGCTGGCGAGACCGTCGGCGGTGCCCGACGAATCTCCCGGCGTGAACATCGACACGCTCCCGCGCGCCAGCGGGCACGTCGTCCGGCCACCGCCGGCGGCCAGCGCCGGGCGCCCGTAGGAGATCCGGCGACCATGACCGGCTCCGGCGATCGCGACGAGCCTCTCCAGCGGATGCTCCTGGCGCTGTGTCTCGACGCGGGGGCCGACGAGTCCTTCCGCCGCGATCCGGGCGCCTTCGCCGCCCGCTTCGGCGTCGACGAGCGCGACGCCCGTTCGCTGGCGACCGACGGGCGCCGCTTGCCGCTCTACCGGCGCCTGGTGCGCGCCGCGATCGGCGGTGCCGTGCGCGACGTGCTCGGCCCGTTCGTCCCCCGGCTCGAGGCCGACGCTCCGGGGCTCTTCGCCGCCTGCCTGGACGCCTTCCTCGCCGGCGGCCTCACCGCGCCGCTGCTCCGCGACGTTCCGCGCGCCTTCCTCGAGGCGTCACGCGCGCGTATCGGCGGCGATGCGCGGGTCGCGAGCTGGCTCCTCGAGGCCGCCGACGTCATCTGCACCGAGCACGAGGTGGGCAGCGCGCCCGATGCGGCCGCCGACGACCTCGAGCTGGCGCTGGATCGCGGTCTGCGGTTCGCTCCGGGAGTGGTCCTGCGCCGCTACGCGTTCGCCGTGCCGGAGCTGGAGTGGAGCGACGGCGCCGTTCCGGCGGAGCGCTCGGCCGCCTGGCTCGCCGTGCGCGATCGCGACGACGCGGTCGGCTGGCGCGAGCTCTCCCCCGCCGCCGCGGCCTTCGTCGATCATGCCCTGGGAGGCGCCACGCTCGCTGCGTCCATGCAAGCGGCGCTCGGCACCGGCTCCGCGTCCGCCGCGGCGGTGCAGGACGAGCTGGCGAAGCTCCTCACCGAGCTCGCCGCCGACGGCGCGCTCCTCGGCGGCGCGGGATGACCTGTGCAAGACCTGCGCGCCGGCGCAGCGTCTGCATCGCTCAGATGTGCCGGCGAGCGGGCTGGTAGCCCTGCACGAAGCGGTAGCCGGCGAAGAGGCCGACGAGCGAGCCCCAGACGATCAGTGCCGGGATTGCAGCGTCCCAGCTACCGCTCATGGCCCGGGTGATCATCACCAGGACCGCCAGCAGCGCCAGCGCGAGGAACGTGGGGATCGACGAGCTCGAGGACGAGGCGTGGGACGAGTGGGACATGACGGGGACCCATTGCAGGTCCCGATCCGCCGCCGTCGCCGTCAGCTCTGGAGACCGGAGCCCACGCCCGGATCGCCGCTCAGGTCCGGCTCGCGCACGTAGGCCACGGCGCGGACCACCTCGACGAGCCGCTCGCGGTCCTCCATCTGCAGGTCGACGAAGCGCACGCCCATCCCCGGGTTCGGGTTGTCGCCGTTGGGGCGCACCCGGTTCAGCCAGGCGATCTCCCCTTCGAGCTTGAACGTCTCGTGCCCGGGCGGCGAGAACGAGAGCCACAGCCGCGTCCCCACCGCGAGCGGGTCGACCGTGCGCACGAAGATCCCCATCTCGCTGATGTTGGCCAGCGAGGCGTAGAGGAACGTGTCGCCCGTAACGCAGTCGACCGCCCAGGTGACCTCGAAGCGGTCGTGGATGCGCCGCTCGTCGGCCGACTCCACGAAGGACAGCTCCGGACTCACGCTCTTCAACGTCATTCCCATCACAGCACCCGCCCCTTCACAGGACCCGGACGGGCCCGCCGTTGATGCGGTTGTCTCCATCCTGCGGACCGGTCTTCACCTTCATGCGCGAGTCCCCCAGGAAGAGGCCGAAGAAGAGCGTGTACTGCCCCGGCGAGAAGTTCGGCTCCAGGGTGAACTCGTACTCGTCGGCGAGCAGGTCCCCGGCTTGCCAGAGGGCGACCGGGTACTTGCCGTCGAGGAGCTTGTGGTCACCGTTGTGACGTCGCTTGTAGCCGTCGATGTGGATGAACGACTCCCACTCGGTCGTGCTCGGCGCAAGGACCTTGTAGTAGGTCCGCATCCGGTATTTTTTCCCTGGCGAGATCGCCTGCACGAAGCCCCGCTCGTCGAGCAGGTCGTAGCCGATGATCTGCAGCTTATCCTCCATGTTCACATCCATCGGATGCTGGGGGACCGGCGGAGCGGCGAGGATCATCTTGGCGAAGGGGTTCTCGTTCTTCTCGCCCGCGTTGAGCGAGGAGGCGGCCAGCATGATCTGGCTGGAGCGCGCGTCGAGGACCGGCAGGTTCTGGTGCTCCGGGCGCTCGCGGTAGAGCGAGTTGAGGCGACCGAGCTCGTCGGACTTCATCGCCAGGAAGCGGCGACCGCCGCTCGGATCCGGCGTGGTCAGCCACTGGAACGCGTCCTGCGAGCCGTGGATCTCCTGCGGCTGCCCGCCGATGTAGTACGCGGCGGTGCGGCTGCCGACCCCGAAGAGCGCCAGCGGCTCTCCCGAGTGGGCGACCTTCTGGTAGCTCTCGAACACCTCCTTGGGCGACAGCTGGTTGGCCAGCGCCGGGAAGTACGAGAAGCAGAGGACCAGGCCAACCAGCGTGGCGAAGGCCGCCATGCCTGCCGCGCGCGAGCCGCGGAGGAGATCTCCGACGATGCCGAGCGCGAGGAACGTCGCCACGCCCGAGGGGAGCGCGAAGGCGGCGGCGGCGATCAGGCTGGTGTTGTTGTGCGCGAGCTTGGTGACCGCGACGAAGACCACCACCGGGATGGCCAGGTACATCAGCGGCATCACCACGAGCCAGGCCGTCAGCCGCTCCTCGGGGTCGCCGGTCTTGCGCATCAGGCGACCGAACAGCTCCTCGAACGGCTCGAACCCGCGGGTGAGTGAGGTGAGGCCGATCCGGCGCGCGCGCCCGAAGGCCCACAGCCAGACGTCGGTGGCGAAGTAGAGGCCGAAGATGACGATCAGCGGGATGAACGCCGTCAGCCACCACGAGTTGAGGATCCCGTCACGCATCTGCTGCGAGAGCGTCGGCAGCCACTTGGCGTGGGTGCGCGCGCCGAGCCAGACGAGGAGCCCGGCCACCGAGGCGCCCGCCACCATGGCGAAATACCCGAGCGCGAGCAGCCCGTCCCAGGCGTCGCGCAGGCCGCGCACCATCGTCCAGTAGCTCTTCGGATCGAACGGCTGCCGCGTGCCGTCGCGCTCCACCCAGGTGAAGAAGGCGGCGACGGCGAAGCCGACGAGCACCACGGTCCACAGGAGCAGCGACTCGTCCTTGAACGTCTCCGGGAAGGTCGACAGCTGCAGGCCGTACACCTGGTAGACCTTCTCGGGCAGCTCGTGGAAGTCGTGGTGGAAGAGGCCGAGGAGCACGACGGTGCCGATGGCCACCGCCACGCTGCCGTGGGCGCCGCGCTCGTAGTCGCGCAGGGCGACGGCGCAGACCGCGGCGAGCACCGCCGGACCGGTGAAGACGATGAGGTCGGCCGTCTTGAAGGCGAGGTAGCCGTGCAGCGTGAAGAGGACGCCGGCGGCGACGAGCAGCGCGACGCGCACCAGGCTCTCGCGGCGGAAGGTCTCCGCGCCGTTGACCGGCGGCGGGAAGAAGATGCGCCCCATGGCGAAGGGGACGAACGCGCTCCAGGGGGCGAGCGCCTCGGCGAGGTGCCCGATGTAGAAGTCGAAGGTGGGGTACTTGGCGGGCGCCTTGACGATGGCCCCGACCCACATGTTCAGATCCGCAGTGTGCGTCGCCGAGACGCTGCCGTCGGAGAGCGAGGCGATGGCGCCGACGGTCAGCAAGGTGCCACACAGCAGCGCCAGCGCGCCGACGACGTCGCCCATGCCGTCGGCCCGGCGAACGCGCGCCGCCCAGCCGATCCCCCAGGCGATGCCGATGCCGAGCAGCGGCGAGGACATCCCCAGCAGCACGCCGCGGCTCTCGTACCCGGCGGCCAGCCCCACGAGGGCGACCACCAGCCACAGCGCGCGGACCTGCACGCCGTTGCGGCGCGGACCGTCGAAGACGGCGACCGCGAGCCCGCCGAAGGCGAAGGCGTAGGCGGCCATGGAGACGATGTCCCCCAGCATGATGCGCGCCTGGGTGAAATAGAGCGGCATCGTGGTCAGCGCGATGGCCGCGTAGACCCCGGCGCGACGGTCGACGAGGCGAGCGACGAACCCGTAGGTGGCGAGCACGCCGAGCAGCCCCCACAGCGCCAGCGGCAAGCGGCCGGCCCACTCGTGCAGCCCGAAGAGCTTGAACCCGAGGGCGATCGAGGTGAACGGCAGCTGCGGCCGCCCCAGGTCGTTGAGGTGCGGGAGCGAGTTGTCTGCCCCGTTGAGCGCCAGCGAGCTGGCCCCGTGGAGGTTCAGCGCCACGCGCCGCGCCAGATCGGCGACGTTCAGCTCGTAGGGGTCCCAGAGCCCGCTCTTGGCCAGCGGAGGCAAGATGAAGAAGAAGAGCGCGGGGACCGCCAGGGCGATCAGCAGCGGGAGGGTCCTGGACCCCTTCTGGCCGGACCGAGATTTGCCGCCCGAAGACGAGCGATGACGCGGCGACGTGGTCGGAGACATCTGGATGGGTCTCCTAATCTCGTTTGCGATCCGGTGGCAATCGGGCTTTTCGCTTGTCCGGGGTCCGGTTGTGTCGTTCGGCCCGCTGCGTGCTACGTAGCGCCCCGTGACGAAGGACTCGAACGACGACGCGGGCGACATTTCTCAGGCTGATGCAGGGGAAAAGAAGCCTCCGCGCGCGAAGAAGGCGGCCGAGAAGGCCCCCAAGCCGAAGGCGCCCGTCCCGCCGAGCGAGTTCCGCTGCGGCCGCATCGCCCTCGTCGGTCGTCCCAATGTCGGCAAGAGCACGCTCCTGAACGCGCTCCTGGGCGAGCCGATCGCCATCGTCAGCCGCCACCCGCAGACCACCCGCGACCAGATCGCCGGCGTGGTCAGCGTCCCGGGCGCGCAGCTCGTCTTCCTCGACACCCCGGGCATCCACGCCGCGCGCAGCAAGCTCGGCGAGCACATGAACGACGTCGCCTGGGACACGGCCAAGGACGCCGACCTCATCGTCTTCCTCGCCGAGGCCAACGAGGACCTGGCCCGCTCGATCCGCAACGAGGACAAGCTCCTCCTGCAGAAGATGCCGGCCAACAAGCCGATGCTCCTCGCGCTCAACAAGATCGATCTCATCCGCGACAAGACCAGGCTGCTCCCGGTCCTCGAGCGCTGGGGGAGCCTGCGCGACTTCGCCGCCATCGTGCCCGTCTCGGCCAAGAAGGCCAACGGCACCGCGCGCCTCATCAAGGAGGTCTCCGAGCGCCTCCCGCTGGGCGAGCCGCTCTTCGAAGGGGACGAGATCTCCGACAAGCCGGCCCGCTTCTTCGTGGCCGAGTTCGTCCGCGAGCAGATCCTGCGCAAGACCTTCCAGGAGGTGCCGCACGGCGTGGCGGTGCTCATCGAGCGCTTCGACGAGGCCGGCAAGATCCCCATCATCGAGGTGGCGGTCCACGTGCAGCGCGAGATGCACAAGCGCATCGTCATCGGCAGCAAGGGGGAGCTGCTCAAGGCGATCGGCACCGAGGCTCGCGCCCGCGCCGAGGCGCTGCTGGGCACGCAGGTGCACCTCAAGATCTGGGTTCGCGTGACTCCCGACTGGCAGGAGAGCGACGCCCGGCTCAAAGATTTCGGATACGGACAGTCGACGTAGAGAGCTGACCTGAGCAGCTGACCACCTCCCCATGACAAAGCACTTTTCCGCCCATCCTTCGCGTCTTCTTCCGGGAGGGCTGGCGGGACTCCCCATCGTGGCCATCGTCGGCCGCCCCAACGTCGGCAAGTCGACCCTCTTCAACCGCCTGGCGCGGCAGAAGCTGGCGCTCGTCCACGACGAGCCGGGCGTCACCCGTGACCGCCACTACGCCGACACCACCGCCTTCGGGCGCGACTACACGCTCATCGACACCGGCGGCTTCGATCCCGAGGACGAGGATCCGATGAAGGTCGGCATCGCCGGCCACGTGCGCGCCGCGATCGCCGAGGCGGACGTCATCGTCTTCGTCACCGACGCGACCCTCGAGCTGCTCGCCTCCGACCGGGCAGCCGTGCAGCTCCTGCGTCAGAGCGGCAAGCCGGCGATCTTCGCCGCCAACAAGGCCGACTCGCCCAAGATCGACGCCGAGGCGAACGACCTGTTCCGCCTGGGGGTCGACAAGGTGTACCCGCTGAGCGCGCTCCACGGCCGCGGAATGGGTGATCTCGAGGTGGCCATCGTCGCCGCCCTTCCGCCCGGGCCGGAGATGGTCGAGGACGAGGGGTCGATCATCCCGCGCATCGCCATCGTCGGAAAGCCGAACGCCGGCAAGTCGAGCCTGATGAATCGTCTCCTCGGCGAGGACCGCATGCTCGTCGACGACAAGCCGGGCACCACCCGCGACGCCATCGACGCGCTGGTCGAGCGCGACGGCAAGAACTACGTCTTCATCGACACCGCCGGCATCCGCAAGAAGAGCAAGGTCACCAAGGAAGCCGACGAGATCGAGTCGCTCAGCGTCCTGCACGCCATCAAGAGCATCGAGCGCGCGCAGATCGTCGTCCTCATGTGCGACGCGAAGGAAGGCGTCGCCGAGCAGGACGCGAAGATCCTCGGCCTGGCGCAGGACCGCTCGCGAGCGATGGTCATCGCGCTCAACAAGACCGACCTCCTGACGAAGGAGGAGCTGGCCGCAGCCGAGGAGCAGGCGCGCGACAAGATCAGCTTCGCGCCGTACGTCCCGGTGGTGCGCCTCTCGGCGCTGAAGAACCGTGGCCTGCCCGAGCTGTTTCGCTCGATCGACAAGGTGCACGAGGGATTCACCAAGCGCGTCGGCACCGGCGAGCTGAATCGCTTCTTCGCCGAGGTGCTCGACATGCGGCCGGTTCTTAATTATGTTGGTAAGTGGGTGGTGTTGTTATTGATTT
>JAMFST010000168.1 GCA_026225435.1 Labilithrix luteola | reverse complement strand
CATCATCGACGCCCGGCGGGCGCTGATCGGGGCCGGAGCGCACTGCGAGGTCCGTCTCGACCAGGAGCTCGCCGCGCCGGAGCACCTCGAAGCCGTCCTCGACGGCGGCGCCATCCACCTGCGGGCGCTCTCCGCCGCGCCGGTGCCGCTGATGAACGGCGCGCCGCTCACCCAGGGCGCGTGGCCTGCGGGTGGCGTGCTGTCGATCGGCCCGGTGCGCATCGCAGCGGAGATCGTCGACCTCTCCGACAACAAGAAGCGCACCAACCCGTTCCTCCTGCTGGCGCTGGTGCCCGTGTTCGCCGCCGTCGCGCTGGTGGCGTACCTCAACACGAACAAGGCCCAGCCCGTCATCTTTCCCCCTGCGCCGCCGCTCTTCGACGAGCCGATCGGGCGCTGCCCGCCCCAGGGAAACGAGACGGTCATCCCGTTTGCCCAGGAGCGACGGCGTCTCGCTCTCGCCGAACGCGAGCGAAGCCCCTTCGCCACGCGCGACGGCCTCGATGCGGTCCCCAACTTCGAGCTCGCCGCGGCCTGCTTTCGTGCGGCCGGCGACTCGGAAGACGCCGACGCCAACACGTCCGCCGCCATGGGGCTGCGCCGCAAGGAGGAGGACGAGTACCGGGTCCGCCGGGCGCGCCTCGAGCACGCCTTCCTCGAGGGGGACATCGACGCGATGGACAAGGAGACGCGGGTGCTCGGGCCGATGACCGCGCACCGGAGCGGCCCGTACGTCGACTTCCTCCAGGAGGTGATCCGGCGGGTGAAGATGCAGAAGGGCCAGCCCACCAAGGGCGTGCTGTAGTGCGTACGCTCCTGCTGCTGGTCTTCGCGGCCTTCACCACGTCCGCGAGCGGCTGCGCGGCGCCCGCCGAGGTGCCGAAGTCCTCGCCCGCCTCGATGCGCGAGTCACGCGACCCCAACCTGCTCTACGAGCGCGGGCGGGGTTACGCCAAGTCGGGCGACCTCAGTCGCGCCGAGGAGTATCTCACCGCCGCGATGGACGCGGGCGAAGATGCCAAGCTCGTCCTGCCGCTCCTGCTCCATGTCTGCATCGCCGCGGGCAACTACCGCCTCGCGCTCGATCACGCCGAGCGCGCGCTGCAGAGGACGCCCGCCGACACGCGCCTGCGCTTCGTCGTCGCCTCGCTCTACCAGGGGACCGGCGATCCGGTCGCGGCCAAGGAGAACCTCGACCGCGTGACGCGCGAGGATCCCAACTTCGCCGACGCGCAGTTCGCGCTCGGCGTGCTGATGCGCGATGATCTGAAGGATCACGCCGGGGCCGAGCCGCACTTCCGGGCCTACCTAAAGCTCGCACCCACCGGCGCGCACGCCGACGAGGCACGGCAGTCGGTCCTGGAGCCTTCCCCATGATCCCCCAAGAAGTCTTCGAAGACACTCTGCTGGAGTTCTTCGCTCCGATTCGCCCGTTTCTCGAGGACGCGCAGGTCACCGAGATCATGATCAACGGGCCGGGGCAGATCTTCATCGAGAAGAAGGGAAAGCTGTACAAGACCGACGCCGTCTTCCCCGACACGCGCGCGCTCATCTCCGCGCTGCGCAACGCCGCGCAGTTCGTCGGCAAGGCGGTCGACGAGGAGCGCCCCATCCTCGAAGGTCGCCTCCCCGACGGCTCGCGTGTCGCCGCCGTCTTGCCGCCCGCCGCTCCCGGTGGCCCGTTCGTCGCCATCCGCCGCTTCTTCCAGGAGAAGCTGACCGTCGAGCGCCTCATGAAGTTCGGCGCCATGACCCCCGAGGTCTCCGACGCGCTCGAGCGCTTCGTCGGCGCCAAGCTGAACGTCATCATCGCCGGCGGCACCGCGAGCGGGAAGACCTCCATGCTCAACGCGCTCTCCTCGTACATCCCCGAGGGGGAGCGGGTGGTCATCATCGAGGACTCGAAGGAGCTGCAGCTCCAGCGCGAGCACGTGGTGCAGATGGAAGCGCGGCCGGCCGACGCCAAGGGGCGCGGGGAGGTGTCCATTCGCCAGCTCTTTCGCACCACCCTCCGCATGCGCCCGGACCGCATCGTCATCGGCGAGATCCGCGGCGGCGAGGCGCTCGACCTCATCCAGGCGATGACCTCCGGTCACGGCGGCTGCCTCACGACCCTCCACGCCACCTACCCGCGCGACGTGCTCACGCGCCTCGAGACGATGAGCATGATGAGCGACGTCTCCATGCCGCTGGTGGCCATGCGCGCCCAGATCGCCTCGGCCATCAACCTCGTGGTCCAGGTCTCTCGCCTGCGCGACGGCTCGCGCAAGATCACCCACGTCACCGAGATCTACGGCTTCGACCACGACACCGGCCAGTACAACGTGCAGGACCTCTTTCTCCGCACGTACCAGGGGCTGGACGCCGAGGGGAACGTCCTCAGCCGGATCGAGCCGACGGGAATCCAGCCCGTTTTCTACGAGCAGATGGAGTCGCAGGGCTATGATCTGCCGGACTCGATGAAGGAAGCGATCTGGAGGCGGCAGCACGCCGGGGCCTGATGTCGTTCGTGCTCGACCTCACCCGCGGTCAGGCGCGCGTGCGCCAGGTCGTCTTCAATCGCGGGCAGCCCCGTCCCACCGTGAGCATCGGGCGAGCGGCTGCCTGGTCGCTCGTGGCGGACGATCTCGAGGACGTGCACGCCTTCGTGAGCTTCGACGGCGCCGCGCTCATGGTGCGCAGCGCCGAGGAGAACAACCCCGCCTGGCTCGATGGGCGCGCGGTCCCCTGCGCCTGGACGCCGGTGGGACGCGCATCGATCCTCGCGCTGGGGAACGCGCGGATCACGGTGACGGCCAAGGAGGACCACGTCCGCCCCGGTGGCGACGACGACGAGGTCACCGGGCAGATCGAGATGCCGGTGCCCGGCGCCCGTCCGAGCGCTCCGGCGGCCCGCGACCCGCGCCCCCCCTCACCTCCGCACGGCGACGAGGAGGAAGTGACCGGCGAGATTGCCGATCCGCGCGGCGCGGCGCCGGGTGCCGCTGCCGCCCCCGTGCGCGGCCTGCTTCCCAAGCCGCGGGTTCCGCCGCGCGCCTCCGCGCCGCTGCAGGTGCCTGAGTTCGAGGACGCGACGCAGCTTCGCTCGCGTGATCGGCGATCGGCAGCCGCTCCCCCTGCGCCGCCTCCTCCAGCGGACGACGACGAGGAGCGGACCAACGCCATCGACATCCAGGCGATGCAGGCCGCGCAACGCAGCGCGCGACCGGCTCGCCCCAACATCGCCATCGCCGCGGAGACCGACGAGGCGACCCGCATGCTTCCGCTCGACCGCCCCGAGCCGGCGAGGAGCCCGTCGATACGGCCCATCGTCCGCCCGCCGCCGGCCTCGGTGCCGGCGTTCTCGGCCGCCCCCCTCAACCGGCAGCCGCTGACGCCGAGCTCGCCTCCGCCGGAGGTGGAGACGGCCGCCCGCGAGACCGTCCCGCCCGCGAGCGGAGCGACGCAGCTGCGTCCGATGACGACGCCGCCGTTCCGTCCGCCGAACGCGGGCAATCACCGGCTGCGCGAGGAGACACTGATCGACCCGTTCGCCGCCACGGGCGGCAATCCGTCGGCCGTCCGAGCGCACCCCGCCGCCGTCTCGGAGCGTCATCTTGCCGCGGCTCCATCTGGTGGCGGTGACGGTGGTGGCGCTGGTGCTCCCGGGACCGCCGACGTCACCGGCCCGATCGGGGCTCTCCCCCCGGGCACGCCGGCGCCGCCGCCCGAGGGCAAGTCCAAGTCGAAGAGGACCTCCTCGCTGCTGACGGGCCTGTCGCTCGGGGTGCTGATCTGGGCCTCGTACGTCGGATTCGGCCTCCTGCAGAACCGGCGGGGACCGTCGCCCACGTCGCAGACGGCGCGGCCGCAGAACGCCTTGATCCCGGCGGCTCCCGAGGGGGGAGCGTCGGTGCCCGTCGTCGCGACCGCGGT
>JAMFST010000167.1 GCA_026225435.1 Labilithrix luteola | reverse complement strand
CTGGCCAGCGCCTCCGCGTGGCGGTACAGATCGGCCAGCGCGGCGGCCCTCGGAGACCCCTCCGCATTGCCCCTCGGTTGCCCCAAGTCGGTCTGTAAAGAGGCGATCTCGGGCGACCTCGGATCGACGTCACCTCGATAATTTACGTTCTCTCGGCGATCACCAAATGTACGCTCCGATTGGAAATCAAGTGTGCCCGCAAGGGTACCTAGGGTTCGAATCCCTATCTCTCCGCTGACTTTCCCCTGAAAAACACCCGGTCCGACGGGGCCGTGAACGCCCTACGACCCCGCGCCGACCCCTTGCACCGGCGGTGTCTTCGGGCGGTCGTGCTTCGGATCGGTGAACAGGCGCAGGCTGAGGAACGCGGCGGTGACCAGCACGCCGAAGACGACGGCAATGATCAGGACCTTGCTGCGGCTCCAGCGGCGCGGCACCGGATTGGACGGATTCTCGAGCAAGACTCGGGTCTACGTCGCGGAGGGCGGCCGGGCCAGTGAACAGCGGCTCGAGCGGAGTACGATGAGCACATGCCGACCAACGCGACCGTGGAGGCCGCCTTCGAGCGCGTGAGCGCCATCTGCCTGCGCTTCGCCGGCGCGGACGTGAAGCTGTCGCACGGCGCGCCCGCCTTCAACGTGAAGGGGAAGGGCTTCGCCACGTTCTCCCGCGGCGGCTACGGCGAGCCGGGACCGGCGCTGTGGATCAAGTCGACACACGACGATCAGCGGCGCCTGGTGGAGCAGGATCCGGTGCGCTACTTCGTGCCGCCGTACGTCGGCGTCGGTGGGTGGGTCGCGGTGCGGCTCGATCCCGCGCTCGGTCCCGTCGGTCCCAACGATGTCGACCTGGCGATCCTGGTGGAGAACGGCTGGTCGGCGATCGTCCCGAAGAGCCTCGCTGGTGGTGCACCACGAGTGACGGCGAAGACCGCGTTCAAGCTGCCGCTCACCGATCAGGCCGCGGCCAGCGAGGCGCTCGGACGCATCCGCGCGCTGGCCAGGATCTACCCCGACGTCGTCGACGAGACCGAGACGCGCCACGCCACCTTCCGCGTGAAGCGTGGCGGCAGCGCCGTCGCCTTCGTCTACTTCCTCGACAACCACCACGGCGACGAGATCATCGCCGTCTGCGTGCGCACCCCGCGCGAGGAGATGGACGCGCTCATCGAAGCGCAGCCGAAGCGCTTCTACTCGCCGCAGTACATGGGGCACCAGGGCTGGCTCGGCATCCGGCTCAATCCGGCCAAGGGCAAGGTCGACTGGAAGGACATTGCCGCGCGCATCGCCCGCAGCTACGCGATCGTGACTGCCAAGAAGAGCAGCGCGAAGAAGACCGTGAAGAGCACCGTGAAGAAGAGCGTGACGAAGACGGCGAAGAAGGTGGCCCGCAAGAAGGCGGCCCGCGCATGATCGGCGCCTCGCAGCTTCGTCTCTTCGAGGGGAGGGAGACTCGCTTCGATCCCACCTTCGCCAGCGCGCGTCGCATCGCGCTCGACGAGGGCTCGTGGCTCGAGCACGTCCCCGGCTGGCTCACGAAGAACGAGGCGCTCCTCGCCAGCCTCGCCGAGAGCGCCGGCTGGGAGCAGCGCCAGCGCTGGATGTACACCCGTCAGGTCGAGGAGCCGCGCCTCACCGCCGAGTACCCGGTGCTCGCCGACGCGCCCGATCCGCGGTTGCACGCCATCGGCACCGCGCTCTCGCGTCGCTACGGTGTCCTCTACGACAGCGCCTGGTTGAACCTCTATCGCGACCACCGCGACAGCACCGCCTGGCACGCCGACCGCGGCCGCCTCGATCGCTGCGTCGTCCCCGTCCTCAGCCTCGGCGAGACGCGCCGCTTCGCCATTCGCCGCAAGGAAGGCGGCACCAGCAGCATGTTCGTCGCCGACGGCGGCGACCTCTTCGTCATGGGCGGCTTCTGCCAGCGCGACTGGGTCCACTGCGTCCCCAAGGAGACCGCGCGCGCCGGCATGCGCATCAGCGTGAACTTCGGCAGCGCGGACCAGTCGACGCGGCGGACGTAGTCATCCACCGAAGTCGGCGATCTGCTGGGCGTAGCTCCGCCACTGCATCGCCGCGGTGTCGATGAGGAGCGCCGGCAGTGCCGTTCGATCGAGCACCTCGCGACGTCGCTCTTGCGAGACGCGGATCCCTTCCAGCGCCGTCGCTTCCGAGCCGAAGTACTCGACCATCTCGCGCGTCCACGCGCTCTCGGCGCGATCCACGCGCCGTAGCCTCCAGAGCTTCTTCGTCGGAGCCAGAGTGACGTCGTTCAGCTCCTCGCTCATGAATTCGCCGAGCGTCCGCTCCTCGTCGACGAATTCATGCGAGGCGCCGTACATCTTCCGGAGCTCGGCGACGACGGAAGACTTTCCCGCCCCGTCACGCCCTCGATGATGATGCGCCCGCACGCGCCGCAGTCGGTGGTGCAGTCACCGCAGTGGTGCACGTCGCTCGTCGCGTCGGTGCTGCACGCGACCGCGCTGCCATCTACGCCGACATCTCCGCCGCCCCCCCCCCATCCTCACTGTTTCCGCACGCCGCCAGGAGAGCGCCTCCCGTCACGGCTACGACGACCATCGATTCGAAGAAACGCATGTCGGCCTTTCCGCAGGGTTCGCCCCTGCGGCGCCTCTTCGGCCGCCCGGCCCCCGCGGTTGCCGGCTATCTCGCCGGCACGCTCACCCGGTTGTCGTCGTCAGCGCCGTTCGCTTCACCGCGCCGCGAAAGTCCGCCAGCCCGCGGTGGCACCCGTTCTGCAACGACGCACGGAATGCGGACAGCGAGAGCCTGCGACGACGTGGGCGATGCGCCTGCGACGTGCACGAGAGCGGCAACCGCCAATGCGGTGAGCCCAACGACGTGACGTCGCGCACTTGGCTTCACCCGTCCGTCGACTCGTGCGTCTCGCTGCCTCTCGTCCGGTGCGACGGAGGCGCCCCGGCAGGCCTGG